>JAAZOK010000057.1 GCA_012797815.1 Chloroflexota bacterium
AATTGATCGCGACCTGGTGAGATTTCTCGGTCACTGCGTTCTCTCGAAATGACGATTTTTATTAAATACGTCATGTTGAGCGTTAGCGAAACATCTCACCAAAACTAACTCCATTCCAAAACCAGCCGCAGACTCACTACCCATACAATCCCAAAGCCATTGCTTTATGACTTGTCTGCTACAAGACTACCTCTTGGAGAGATTTCTCGGTCACTGCGTTCCTTCGAAATGACATTAGCAGCAGGCAAGCACGATCACCAATACCTTTTCGCTTTTTTCCGGTCAATACGTCATTCTGAACGCAGTGAAGAATCTCACCAAAGCGCTGTTAATTCTAAAATAAGTCGCAAAGATGCTTCTTTAGTAGGGATGCATTCCTAATGATCTACATCGTTGCAACTTATGGATTGATCCACCGTGCCCCAGAAAGATTTCTCGGTCGCGTTGCTCCCTGGAAAAGACATTGCTCCGTCATCCCAGCCCTTATAAAAACCGCAGCCCCGCCGGGGCAAATTACGGTTTATCAGGTAAAACCATAACCGCTCTCCAGACCGCACACCGGGCACTGTAAATTCAGCATGCCGTTGTAATCCAGCGTGCCCTGCTTGCAGCGTGGGCACAGCGCCCCGTAATAAAAACCACAGGCGGGTTGCTGCTCCCCGTTCGATCGGGAACCTTCACCCTCCTCGTTGTCTTCAACCGGCTTGTTGGCAACCATCAAGCAGAGATCAACCCCCAATTGGGCAAGACATCGATATCCAGTTCATCACGGAATCCGTGCAGGAAGCGGTAATACCCTGCTTCGGCGATCATCACCGCGTTATCGGTGCATAATTTCAAAGGCGGAATGTGAACCCGGAAGTCCGTTTGTTCCAGGAACGCATTGCGCAGGGCACGATTGGCGGAGACACCTCCCGCGACCACGATATCCTCTGCCTGATACTGGTGTGCTGCATCAATGGTCTTTTTGAAAAGCACCTCTACCACCGCATCCTGGAAGCTGGCGGCGTAATTCTCCACCCGGATGGGGCGTCCTTCGGCATGCTGTTCCTGCAGCGTGCGCAGCACGGCGGTTTTCAAGCCGCTGAAAGAAAAATTCCAGGTGCCGTCCAGCCAGGCGCGCGGGAACTGGAAGGCGTGCACGTTGCCACTTTCCGCCGCTTTTTGGATGGAGGGACCGCCCGGGTAGGGCAGATCGAGCAGGCGCGCGACCTTGTCGAAAGCTTCGCCGGCTGCATCATCCAGCGTGCGCCCGAGTTGCGTATAGGTAAGATGGTCTTGCATCAAGATCAGGGAAGAGTGCCCACCTGAAACGATTAAGGCGATGACCGGAAAATGCGGTTCCTGGAAATCAGTACTTTCCTGCGGAACCCAGGCGGAGTAGAGATGTCCTTCCAGATGGTTGATGCCGATCAATGGGATGCCGCCGGCGAGTGCCAGCCCCTTCGCCATGTTCATGCCCACTACCAGCGAACCGGCTAATCCCGGACCGCGCGTGACGGCGATGGCATCCAGTTCGTCCAGCCCGACGTGGGCATCCTTGAGGGCTTGATCTACTACTGCGGAAATGATCTTGATATGCTCGCGCGAAGCCACTTCGGGAAAAACCCCGCCAAAACGCGCATGCAGATCAGCCTGGGAAGCCACCACATTGCTGAGAACCTGGCTGCCGTTCTCGATCACCGCTGCAGCGGTCTCATCACAGGAGGTTTCGATCCCCAGAATGCGCACCAGTTTTTCTTCCTGATTTTGTATTTCTTCCATTCATCAACCCGCTTTCACAGGCAACACCAGTTCATAGGGGTATTCAGCCAATATTTCGGGCTTGCCCTGTTCGTTTAAATATACCGTATCTTCGATTCGTACTCCCAGCCCTTTAGAAGGATAATATAGACCGGGCTCAACGGTGAACACCACACCCGGCTGCAGGATATCCATGCCGGTGCTGCCGACCCCCGCGAAGGGGTTCTCGTGCACGTCCAGCCCCAGACCGTGCCCCACGCTGTGTACATACCCTTCCAGGATATTCTGATTCTCCTGAATGGTGGCATGCCCCATCTCCTGAAACATGCGACAGGTGAGCGCCTGCGATTCATAAAACGGCATGTTCAATTTGATCGAACGGATCACTTCCTGGTGAACTTCGAATACCTGCTGGTAGATTTGTTGTACTTCGTCCGGAGCATATCCCAGACACCACGTCCGCGTGAAATCGTAGAAATATCCGCCACCCGCTTCGCAGGGGAAGATGTCGAAGACGATCGTTTTGCCGAGTTCCAGCACATCTGTGGGAGTGCCGGTACTATGGGGCACCCCGGCATCCCTGCCGATGGCGAAGATGGTCTCTTCCGGATTATCGGCGCCCGCTTCTGCCAGCCATCTGCGGATGTTGCTTTTAACCATCCCAATGGTGAGCGGGTTCCCATCGGCTGCCATCAGAACGTTGTGGTTGACCGGGCTGCTGCTCAACAGGTCTGCCACTTTCCCCACCACGCTGGTGGTGACCTGCCCCATCTGACGGATGCGCTCCACTTCGTCGGGAGTTTTTGTCAGGCGTGTCCGGTTGAGCACACTACCGGAGAACTGTCCGATGAAATGCACCTTGGGCAGCAATGCCTGCAGTGCGCTGATCAGGGCGTAAACGATGTTTACCTCTTTGCGCCCGGCAATGGCAATGGTCTTCTCGTGAATGCCAAGGTCGCTCAGCATCTCCTGATACAGCAGCGCGTAGGCTTTCAGCATATCGCCCTGCGCGGACTGCCTGTATTTCTTGAATGGATATCTTTCCTCGATACTGGCAGTTTGCAATCCGGTTTTGGCTGCTTCTTCGCGTTCCATGTTATGGTAGAAAAGGATGGGTTCCTGCCCGCGCCGGATGAACAGGTCTGCTTCACTGACGTGGTGGATGCCGGTGAAATAGACCATGGCGGGGTTATTTTGTGCTGCCCCGCTGATCCAGATGGCGTCCAGGTTTTGTTCTTCCATGAAGATATCGATATCTTTTTTCATTGTGTTCTCCTCTTATGCTGCTGCCTGCAATAGTTGTTGCAACGTTTCTAATAGATAGGCTTCCTGGTGCGGCAAGACCGTACGGGGATCGAACAATACCCGCTCAGCTTCAATGCGGGCGATGATGGGAATGCGCTGCCGGCGCAGACTTTGCATGAACCGGTCAGGTTTTGGTACTTGCAGGGCAAGTAGAGCAGTTGGCAGGCTTTCCCCCGGCAGGCTGCCACCTCCCACCATCGATTCGCCGGGGATGACCTCTCCCTGGCTCAGGGTTCGTTTCCATTTCAATGCTGTCTGGTTGATCTCGTCCAGCGGGCGGGAGATCATTTGCCATACGGGTATCTCGCGGGTGGCTTTTCCGCTGAGGTAGCTCAGGAGTGTGGCGGTGACACCCGCCAGGCATAATTTATCCGGGCGCAGGGCGCGTGCCAGAGGGTGTTTTTTGATCTTGTCCAATAATGCTTTACGACCGATGATGATGCCGGCTTGCGGTCCGCCCATTAATTTATCTCCGGAAAAACTGAGCACGTCTACCCCCGCCTGCAGAGATTCTTGCACGGTTGGCTCGTGTGCCAATCCATAGGCTGCGGTATCCAGCAGGGCGCCGGATCCCAGGTCGTGGAAAACCGGAATGCTTTTGGCGTGGGCAACCGCGCAGATATCGGAGAGGGACGGTTCCTCGGCGAACCCCACGATCTTGAAATTGGAGTGGTGCGCGCACAATACCAGAGCAGCTGCTTCCTGCAGCGCGTTCTCATAGTCGTAGAGATGCAGACGGTTGGTGGTGCCGATCTCCACCAGCTTTGCCCCCGATTGGCGCATCACATCCGGCACGCGAAAGCCGCCCCCGATCTCTACCATCTGGGAACGGGATACCAGCACGCGTTTGCGGTTTGCCAGCGCCGCCAGAACCAGCAGCACTGCGGCAGCGTTGTTGTTGACCACATAGGCGCTTTCTGCTCCGGTCAGGCGGGTGAGGATCTGCTCGGCATGCAGGGCACGCTTACCGCGTTTGCCGCGCTCCAGATCGAACTCCAGATTGTTATAAGAAACAGCCACCGCATGCATGGCGGCAAATGTTTTTTCAGAAAGAGGGGCACGTCCCAGATTGGTGTGCAAAATGATGCCACTGGCGTTGATGACCGGTATTAACGTGGGGGCGCTCCACTGCCTGAGCAACGCATGGGCATTTTTGATGATTTTCTGGTCTGATTCAAGGCGTTGCTCCTGGCGCAATCCTTCCACTACCTGGCGCAGAGCGTTTACCAGCAGATCGTGACCGAACTCTTCGCGCAGGGGCTGAACCTGTTCGCTTTGAAGGAGCTGGTCGATGGAAGGGAGATATGGGCGATTAATCATGGTTGCTCTCATCCGGATTGAAAACCGCTTTTTCGCTGATGCGCAGGAAGGTCTCCAGCAAGATGAATCCCATTCCCAACAGGATCATTACCAGGTCGTTCAATGCTCTCCCCAGCTGCAGCCACAGCAACACGTCGATATAAATGGCAAACAGCAGCACTTCTCGCACCAGCACGCCTTCGGAAAAGCCTTTCTTTGAAAAGCGCTTCTGTAGAATGGTGAAGAGTGGCAGACTTACCCCGCAGGCGAGCAGGGAGGTGAAAAAGAACAATAGCCAGCGTGGTCCCAGGAATGGCTGGGTGTTGAGAAACACGAATGCCAATCCGCCTCCCCCTGCCAGACTGAGGATGAACGCTGCCGGCAACACGCTTCCCATGGTGATGCTTTGTTTCTTTGTCATATTTAAAGATTATATCGTAAGCTAATTTACTGGCGTAGAGATTGGGGAGTATACTTTTAATTCTGTTAAAACCTGGGAGGGTTCCGTGCTGAAGAAAGTTACATCAACCTTTAACGAATATCCGAAACATTTCCAGATCCTGGCAGTTGCTACTTTTATTGACCGGGTCGGTGGCACCATGATCCAGCCTTTCTATTCATTATATATCGCGCAGAAATTTGGGGTCAATATGACCACCATTGGACTGCTGTTTGGGGTCTGGTCGATCTCGGGTGTGATCGGGAATATGTTGGGAGGGGCGCTGACCGATAAGATCGGGCGCAAGACCATGCTGGTAGCCGGGCTGATCTTATCTGCCACCACCGCCATTTTGATGGGTATCGTCAACGATCTGTGGACCTTTGCTCTGGTTTCCACCGTGGTCGGAATGCTGTCGGATATCGCGGGTCCGGCCCGCGGTGCCATGACCACCGATATGCTCCCGGCGAATAAACGCGCCGAAGGATTCGGCATCATCCGGGTGGTGGGCAATCTGGCCTGGATCATCGGACCGGCGTTGGGTGGGCTGCTCGCCAGCAAATCTTACATGCTGGTGTTCATCATGGATGCGATCGCCAGTATCATCACCGCTATCATTGTCATGGTGAAGATCCCCGAAACCAAACCGGTGAGTGATACTGAAAGCGAAAAAGAATCCTTCTTGACCATGCTGAAGGGATATAAACTGGTCGCCAAAGACGGATTATTCCTGGGATTTGTGCTCATTTCCATGCTACTGGTGTTTGTTTATAGCCAGATGTACAGTACGCTGTCCGTTTACCTTAACTCACAGCATGGCATTCCTGCCGAGGGTTATGGCTGGCTGATGAGCATGAATGCTGCGCTGGTGGTGCTGTTCCAGTTCAGTGTTACCCGCCTTACCAGTAAAAAACCACCCATGCAGATGATGGCATTGACCACCGTTCTCTATGGGGTGGGTTTTACCATGTTTGGTTTTGTGCAGAAATACTGGCAGTTCATGCTGGCGATGGCGATCATCACTTGTGGCGAAATGGTGCATATTCCCACCTCCAGCGGGTTGGTGGCAAACCTGGCACCCGAAGATAAACGAGGGCGTTACAATGCTTTTGCCGGGTTGAGTTGGGGCATCCCCAATATCTTCAGTGCTTTCTTTGCCGGGTTGATCATGGATAATCTGAATCCCAATCTGGTATGGATCATGGCGGGTTGTATTTGCATAATTACCATGTTTGGGTATATCATTCTGAATCCCAACGCACAAAAACGCTTGGAGGCTGTTAAAACGGAGTAGTCATTGTTCAAAGGCATCAAACAAACCTATCACGAATTCTCAACAACATTCTGGACGCTGATAGGAGCAATGTTCATTGACCGCCTGGGCGGTTCATTGCTCTATCCTTTTTTCTCACTCTACATCACCGAGAAGTTCGGGGTAGGGATGACAGAGGTGGGGTATATCTTTACCCTGCATACCTCCGCCATGTTCTTCGGGAATATGCTCAGCGGTGCCCTGACGGATAAATTTGGGCGCAAGAATATGCTGCTGGCAGGCATTTTATTGAGCGGTACCAGCAGTCTGCTGATGGGTTTTATCCCCACCTACGAAACTTTCATGATCTTCACTGTTATCACCGGTTTGGTGGGCAATATTGGCGGACCGGCGGTCAATGCCATGATGGCAGATATCCTGCCCGAAAAACAACGAGCCCAGGGGTTCAGTATCCTGCGGGTGGTGGTGAACCTGTCTGTCTCTTTCGGACCGATGATCGGTGGCTTGCTGGCTGGCTATAATTTTTTCTATCTCTTTGTGGCGGATTTTGTGATCAGTATGATCACCGGTTTGATCGTATATCTCAAGATTCCTGAGACGAAACCCCAATTAGATGAAGACCATCCTGACGCGCAACAGAGTCTGTGGGGCACGCTGACGGGTTATCGCCATATTCTGAGAGATACCATTTTTATGGGTTTCTTGTTGTTGACCCTGTTGACCAATGTGGTTTATATGCAGATGAATTCCAGTTTGTCCGTTTTTCTGCGCGATATGCATGGGGTTTCCTCACAGCAGTATGGCTATATCCTTTCATTGAATGCCATCATGGTGGTGGTGATGCAGTTCTGGATCACCAGCCGTGTTACCAGGTATAAACCGATGAATATGATGTTCCTGGGCAACCTGTTGTATGCCATTGGCTTTGCCATGTATGGTTTCGTGAGCAGTTATGTTTTGTTCCTGCTGGCGATGGTGATCATTACTATCGGTGAAATGGTCAGTTCCCCCATCCTGCAATCCATCGTTGCCAGGATCGCGCCGGAAAATATGCGCGGCAGATATATGGCGGTCTTCAACCTGAGCTTTGGTACCGCTCAGGCGATCGGTCCGCTGGCTGCTGGTATCATTATGGATAATTACAATCCCAATTGGGTTTGGTATGCAGGTGGTATTATTTGTACTATCTCTGCCTTGGGATATCTTGCGATGTCGCCCGCCGCGCATAAGAAACTCGCTGGACTTGCGGAAAACGAGGCGTGAACAAGAAATGAGGGATAAGCATGGAAAAAGAACATAAACCGTTTCGCACAACCAAATTGGAGTTAATAAAACCGGTGCCGAGTGATATCGAGATTGCTCAGGCAGCCCGTCTGCGACCGATCATGGATGTGGCAGAAGATCTGGGTATCCAGCCGGAAGAACTGGAACTATACGGTCCCTATAAAGCCAAGGTCAAACTGGAAGTGCTGGAACGTTTTAAAGAATTGCCCAATGGCAAATATGTCGATGTGACTGCCATCAACCCCACCCCGCTGGGTGAAGGCAAAACTACCACCACAGTGGGCTTGAGCCAGGCGTTGGGTGCGCATCTGCATAAACGTGTGGTTACCTGCATCCGCCAGCCCAGCCAGGGACCTACCTTTGGTATCAAGGGTGGGGCTGCCGGCGGGGGGTATAGTCAGGTCATTCCGATGGAAGAGTTGAACCTGCATCTGACCGGTGATATCCATGCGGTGACTGCCGCCAACAACTTGCTGGCAGCCGCTATCGATACCCGCTGGTATCACGAAGGTCGTCAAAGCGACGATGCTTTGTTCCGCAGGCTGTATCCACTGGGCAAGGACGGAAAATACCAGGTGGGCAGGGGGCAGTTAGGCAGATTACACAAATTGGGCATTGACCCGCAGCATTTGGACACCATCTCGGATGAGGACAAAAACCGCCTGGTGCGGCTGGATATCGACCCGGATCAGATCTTTTGGATGCGCGGGATCGACACCAATGACCGCTTCCTGCGCGGCATTACCATTGGTCAGGGACCGCAAGAGATCGATGCTGAACGGAAGACCGGGTTCTATATCACCGTAGCCAGTGAGATCATGGCGGTGCTGGCGCTGGCTACCAGCCTGGAAGATATGCGCAGGCGCCTGGGTGAGATGGTGGTGGCGTTGAGCCGCAAGGGTGAACCGGTCACCGCCGAAGACCTGGGCATTGCCGGGGCATTGACCGTGCTCATGTCAGATGCTATCAAACCCAATCTGATGCAAACCCTGGAAGGCACACCGGTCTTTGTGCATGCCGGTCCGTTTGCCAACATCGCCCACGGCAATAGTTCCATTCTGGCGGACCAGATCGGGTTGAAACTGGCAGATTATGTGGTCACCGAATCGGGTTTCGGCTCTGATATCGGTATGGAAAAGTTTTTCGATATCAAATGTCGCTATTCCGGGCTGAAACCGGATGTGGTAGTGCTGGTGGCTACCGTGCGCGCCCTGAAGATGCACGGTGGCGGACCCAAGGTCACCGCCGGGCAGCCTCTTGATAAGGCGTATACCGAAGAGAATTTGGATCTGCTGCAGAAGGGGCTGGAACACCTCTTTCACCATATTGGCATTGCCAGCCACTTTGGCATTCCCACCATCGTTGCCATCAATCGTTTTATTACCGATACGGATGCCGAACTGGAACTGATCCAAAAAGCGGTGCGTGCATCAGACCAGGCGGAAGATTGTGTTATTACTAATCACTGGGAAGAAGGGGGCGCCGGTGCAATAGCGCTGGCACAGGCGGTGGTCAAGGCTGCCGAAAAACCCACTGATTTTCAGTTCCTCTACCCACTGGATCAATCCATCAAACAGAAGATCGAGACCATTGCCAGGGAGGTTTATGGGGCGGATGGGGTGGATTATTCGCCCGAAGCCGAACGAAAGATCGCGGAATTTACCAAACTG
>JAAZOK010000122.1 GCA_012797815.1 Chloroflexota bacterium
ACTTTTCGCGCACAATATAGCGCTGGCGAAATGCAGGGTGTACAGGTAAAAGGTTACCTGAGTGAGGATAAGGTCAGACAGGGGTCAACTACTGAAACCTATCTGGCTGCCAAACTTTTCATCGATAATTGGCGTTGGTCGGGTGTGCCATTCTATTTGCGCTGTGGAAAGCGGCTGGAAAAAAGGACCACTGAGATCGCCATCCAGTTCAAACAAGTGCCGTTACCCCTTTTTGACTGGAGAAATATGGCGGGCACCGCTCCCAATGTGCTGACCTTACGGTTGCAACCGGATGAGGGCATCAACTTGTCTTTTGGCGCCAAGGTTCCGGGACCGGTAAACGAAATCGCTCCTGTCAATATGGAATTTTGCTACGAAGATGCTTTCGGCAGTGAACCGCCTGAAGCCTATGAACGATTGCTGCTGGATTGTATGGTTGGGGATGCTACGTTGTTCACTCGCTCCGATGAAGCGCTTGCGCAATGGGCATTCACTTCCGATATCCTGTCTGCCTGGGAGCAAAATCCGTTGCGCACACTGCCGACTTATGTACCGGGTTCCTGGGGTCCGCAGGGAGCCGATGTTTTTATGCAACAGGATGGCAGACACTGGCTGAATCCTGCTTGAAATCATAATCTTTGTTTACAGTTGGGACAGACCACTTCCTGACCGGTCACGATGAAACCACAGTGGCTGCATGAGATCGGTTGAACGTTACCGAGGGGAGCACCACAGGCGATACAGGTCGATGTCCCCACTGGATTGGCTGCTTCACAGTACGGACACTTGATTCGTCGCAGCCGCTCAGAAAGTTCGTAACCGCTCCCGAGAGATCTGGCGTTTACCTCTAAAACTTTCCATACCTCATCACTGAGCTGAAGATATTCCACGTCCTGGGCGATATCATCCAATCGGTTCAAAATATTGACCGGGTTGAGAAACGTTGCCAGCGCGGAATACCCAAGGCTGGCGGCAATACCCATCCAGGTTTGCTGTCCAACCTGGACAGATACACCATCTTCCACCTGTTTAAGATAGATACCCAATGCGGTATCTCCACCCGATGTGGGATGATCCCGCGTCTTGATTTGGATGCCGACCCCATCATCGTAATCCACCTTTTGAACTATCAGATTGCCACGATTAAAATGGATCTGCAGGCATTCCACCAGTTCATCCGAAGAAAATTGACCGTGAAAGATTCTGTGTTCCATTAGATTGCATTATAATCAAAAATATTGAGATTCGAGATTCGTATGATTAAAAAATTGACATTGTTCATTTCTATGATATTGGTTTCTCTTCTGCTTATATTCGTTAATAATACGGTAAATGCAGATTATAGTTTCCAACAACCTACCATTGCACTTCCCACCGTCACAGGCACGCCCAAAGGAGCTACGGCTTACGTCCGTCTGGATCAAGAGGAAACCATTAATGTGCGTTCTGGTCCCGGTTATTTTTATGACCAGGTAGGCGTTTTACTGGCGGGGCAAGAGGTCCCGGTTTTGGGGAGGTCGGCAGGCGGAGATTGGGTTTTAATCGAATATCCCGGCATTCCGGAGGGGTCCGGTTGGGTGTATTCGGCCCTGGTTACGCTGTCAGCAGGAACGATTCCGATCGTCGAACCCCCTTCCACCCCCACTCCCGAAACGACGGAGACGATCAATCCCACTCTGGCAGCTCAGTTCCTGACCACACCTGTTTCAACACGGCTGCCTACTTATACCCCCGCTGCTCCACAAAGCATTCCAACCTATATGGATGAAGTGTCATCGGGCATTTCACAGCGCATCCCGGTGGGGTTGATCATTCTGGTTATTGGTGGATTAGGGGTGTTGATAACATTGATATCCTACTTTACCGATCGTTGATCGTTATCGGATAACCATTCTGATAGCAAGAGTCCCGTCTTCTTGACGGGTTTTGGATGAAAATTTTCGATTGCATCGTTGATAGATCCCTGTGCTGCTTCAACGGATCTGCGACCATTTTCGATCAATTCTTCCGGATTGACATCGTCAAGGTAATAATACTTGCTGGTATCGGGAAAGAGGCAGATATCCGGCTGAGTTAATTGTATTTGCATATCGGTCATGATCATCTGCATTACATCCAATGAAATAAGGAAAGTATCCAGCGCTTTTCCAAGCCGCATATTTGCAAAATATTGCACTACAGATGATGGAATGGGAGAGATGTTGGGTATCTGAAGATTGGATAGTACCTGTGCCTTTTCTTTTTCTGGCGCAAGGCTCACGGCGATGATAGGGTAATCACTGATAAGCCAGCGTGCAAGATTGACCGGCACTGGATCATATACCCCGCCATCCACTAAGGTTAGGTCATATTTTTTTATGTAAGGAAAAACACCTGGCATGGCAGAAGTGGCTTTGACCGCATCGCTCAATTTGCCACAATCGATAAAGATTTCACGATTGGTGTTAATATCTACGGCAGTGGTGGCAAAGGGGATTTTAAGCTGGTCCAGTTCTCTATCACCGAATTTGTCATCCATTATCTGATAAAGTCCTTTCAAACCGATTAAAGATGGTCCATCGGATGGCAGCCGTTGGAAAAGTTTCGTTTTGTCGATGTCGTGGATAAAAGAAAGGATCTCCACAATACTGTAACCATACGCATAGAATGAGCCGAAAACGCCCCCAGCTGAAGTACCGGCTATTCCAACGATTTCATACCCCAGATCTTCAAGTGCCGAAATAACTCCAATGTGCGCATAACCCTTTAATCCCCCTCCGCCCAATGCAAGTACGATCTTTTTCTTTTCCATGGAATTTCCACCTGTTATTTGTAGAATAAACAATATTAATTATTAATACGGAAACAAGTATAAAAAGTAGCAGGTAAATTATGAAGATTGTGTTATAAAGTGAAAACTAAATTAAAATCAATCCTATGAACACCAAGACCATTGCTACCAACCGCAAAGCGAAATTCGAGTATTCTCTGCTGGAACATTATGAGGCAGGGATGGTTTTACTTGGGACAGAGATCAAATCTATTCGAGCCCGTCAGGTCAGTATTGCCGAAGCGTATGTACAGACGGATGGCAATGAGGTATGGCTGATCAATTCTCATATCTCCCCGTACGACCCCGCCAGCCGTATGAACCATGATCCGAAAAGAAAGAGAAAACTCTTGCTTAACAAGCGTGAGATCCGTCAGCTTTGGAATAGTGTCAGACAGAAAGGGCTTACCATTGTACCGGTTGCGGTTTATCTGAAGGACGGAAAAGCCAAAGTGGATATCGCGGTTGCCCGCGGGAAAAAACTATATGATAAACGCCGTGATATTGCGGAACGGGATTTGAAAAGGGATATGGCTCGCAATAACAAGAATTGATCCAAGAGGATGACTCTATGATTGAATTGAACGGGAATGATCTTTCAATTGAACAGGTTATACGAGTAGCCTATCAGGGTGAAAAAGTACGCCTTTCAAAAGATGCGCTTGATGCAGTTGAAAGTTCACATTCCATCTTGCTTGACTGCCTTCAAAAAGATGTGCCGTTTTATGGCGTCAATACCGGATATGGCATTTTTCATACAAAAAAGATCTCGAAAGACCAGCTGTTAGATTTAAACCGCAATCTTATCTTGAGCCATGCCGTAGCCGCCGGTGATGAACTGGATATTCAGATCGTCAGGGCAGCCATGCTTATCAGAGCGAATACCCTTGCCAAGGGCTTTTCAGGAATTCGCCTTTCTGTGATCCAGTGTCTTTTGGATATGTTAAATAAAGAGGTCACTCCTCTGGTCTGCTCTCAGGGTTCAATGGGTTCATCCGGTGACCTGTGTCAACTGGCGCAATTAGCACTGGTTTTTACCACTGACAAACAAGATCTCAATGCACAATCCGGGTACGCATACTACGCTGGAAAATTATTAAGTGGGAAAGATGCTATGCAGGCTGCCCATCTGGAACGAATGGTATTGGAACCCAAAGAAGGACTGGCATTGATCAATGGGGCTACATTTTCTGCAGCGATCGGAACTATTGTATGCTGGTATGGCAGGCAATTGTGCGACCTGGCTGATGCAGGATTGGCACAATCCATGGAAGCATTGTTGGGTAGAAAAGATGCCTTCGACAGCAGATTGCACGCGGCGCGTGGGTTACAGGGTCAGATTGAAAGTGCTAAAAATGTACGGCATGCTCTTGCGAATAGCGAATTCATCGATAGTTCTATTCAGGTACAGGATGGGTATGCTTTGCGTTGTGCTCCCCAGGTACATGGAGCGGTGCGAGATTCCCTTGTGCATGCCGAACATATCCTGACCAGTGAGATCAACGCTGCTACAGATAATCCTCTGATATTTGAGAACGGGGATGTGATCTCAGGCGGGAACTTTCATGGCGAGCCAATTGCTTTGGTGATGGACTTATTGGGTATTGCACTGGCCGAGTTGGGAGCTATTTCTGAAAGACGAGTGTTTCGATTGCTCGATGATCATTTAAACAATGGGTTACCTTTGATGCTTATTTCCGACGGGAAGAAAAGTGGTACCGAGTCGGGCTTGATGATCCCGCAATATACGGCCGCATCGCTGGTGATGGAAAATCAACACTTGGCGAATTCCGACGCAGTCCATTCTTTACCGACCTCTGCCAACCAGGAAGACCACAACGCTAATTCACTGACCGCTGCCAGGCATGCTTTGATGATCACCAAAAATACGTTGCGCGTTATTGCCATTGAAATGTATATCTCAGCGCATGCCATGGATATTCGAAAAAAACAGTATCCTGATAAGAAGATGGGGGAGGGCACCCAAGTGTTTTATGAAAAGATAAGGACCGTTGTAACTTTTCAAGAACACGATACATTATGGGGTGAAGAGATAAATAAATTGTTGCAACATTTGGAGATCGGAATAACCAATAGCAACCTGTGAGGTTGTTTGACTTTTTATATGTAGATTGGTAAGCTTTACAACATGAACAAGCAAAATATATCTCGAAGAGATTTTTTAGTGAAATCCCTCAGTGGGTTAGGGGGGATCGCATTATTGGCAAATAGCAGGAAACCCAACCTGGCTGAGAAATTTTCCTATCTGTATGATTTTGCCGATGCGGAATATCTTGCCCGTAACACCGTGACTTTGCCCAATACCTTACCCATTCGTTCTAGACCATCCACAGACGCCAGCACAGTGCGTATCATGGATCAGGATGAATGTCTGCCGTGGAATCGTGTGGTAATCGGTTCGGCGCCTTTAGGTAGAACAAGCAATGATCGCTGGGTGGAAACTCCCGATGGATATATCTATCTTCCAAGTGTACAAAAAGTGCGTAACATTCCCAATACACCTGTCTCAGAGATACCGGTTGTGGGAGGTTCACAGGGCATGTGGGCAGAAGTGACGGTGCCGTTTGTTCAATTGGAGATCGAAAACCCTCCTGCACGAGCACCGTGGTTGAATGATGTGACTTCCGATCGCTGGCGTATGTATTATAGCCAGGTGGTGTGGGTTGACCAGATGAGGGTGGATGAAAACGGGGTGGTCTATTACCGCGTGAACGAAGATTATGGACATGGGTATGGTTATGGCGATATCTTCTGGGCAGAGGCTGCTGCTTTTCGACCCGTCACGGAAGAAGAGATCGCACCTATTCATCCGGACGCACAGGATAAAAGCATTATTGTTAATGTCAATCAACAAACGCTTTCATGTTATGAGGGATCCAGTGAGGTATATTTTTGCCAGGTTTCAACCGGGCGAAAACTGGATGATTATGGTATGCCGGCAGATGAATGGGCTACACCGGTAGGCGACCATTGGATCTGGCGCAAGACCATTTCTATCCATATGGCAGGTGGGGGTACTGGTGCCGGATGGGATACCATGGCGATCCCCTGGACCTCCCTTTTCGTCGGTACCGGCGTAGCCATTCATTCAACCTTCTGGCACAACGATTTTGGATCTGCCCGCTCGCATGGGTGTGTGAATGCCAGTCCTGAAGATTCTAAATGGATATTCCGTTGGACCACCCCCTATGTAGGCCTTTACCCTGGTGATGTCACCGCACAGGATTACAGCGGCACGATGGTGCATGTGATCGAACCGCTCTACTGATTTCTATCATGGATCGCTTTATCTGCTGGATCGGGAAGAATTATATGGGTTTGGCGTGTA
>JAAZOK010000159.1 GCA_012797815.1 Chloroflexota bacterium
AAGAATTCCACATTCTCCCGCTTGGCTTTACGCGCCGTGCAGGTCGGCCGGCAAAAGATGCCGGTGGTCTTGACACCGGTGAAGAAGATGCCCTCATAACTGCTATCCCTGTTCACAAAGGCTTCGTATAACACATCATCATCGGGTAGTGAGTGATCCATTATTCTTTATCCTATCTTCATTATTGTATCGTTGGAGGGATTATGGCATCAATCGATAATATGCACAACCGAAAAATGGACAAGCTTTCCCAACTACATTGAAAGCACCGTCCAGGATTTTCATTCCTATTCATTAAATCACATCACAGTTTATTCAATCAATGAACAAGGTCAGGTAATTTCAATTCTTTGAATGATACGCCACACCAGCAGAGTAAGCCATCTGGAAGGTTCTTTCTTTTGTCCGAATTCCCAGCTCTTCCATGCAGTCCAGATCGATGCGGGCGTAAAACGTCCATGCTCATTGGAACTGCCTTTCATTATTTCAAGCATATCGAGGAATCGCGCATCTTTTCTTACCCACGAGAACCGCGAGAGCACGTCGAGAACGTGCAATATGTCATACCAGATAAAGGGCACCTTCAGCTTGCGGAAATCGGTGCCCATATAGAACATATAGGGATGCTGTGCCGCACTTTCACTCCACAACGAAAGCAGGCTCTCCGTTCCCACATGGCACGCCTCGCTGTCACGATACGCTGCGATCCTTGATAATGCTTTGAGCATCGCCAGGTTGGCAAATGGGCAGGGATCATCTTTGCGACCCGGACCACGAAATTTGCCCAATTCCTGCGAGACCGCGCAAGGCCAGCCATTATCACGTACTAGACCAAGCAGATGCCTGGCAGCTCCTTTGACTCTATCCTCATTATCCAGACCGAATCCGGCTAAAGCATAGAGGATCAGTGGGGCATCACATAATGCCCATGCCCATTCTTCCTGCCCTGTTCCGCCAAAATGCACTGGAACATTCACGGGGAGTTGAAAAGGGCCCTCGACAGATTGATGGTCAACGATCTTTTCGATAATTTTATCCACGCCGGGATCACCGGCTTTCAGCCCCACATCGGAAAGGAAGGTCAATTTGTGAAAGGACTGTCCGGCGCTCTTATGGCTGGATATGACCGTTCCTGGCCAATCGGATAATTCCGACAGCAGGTTGTTCATTTTTTCGTCCGTGAGCATGGCGTTGCGAGCAGATATAACTTGGGGATCCTGCTCGGATTGTGCCAACAGATCGATCCGCGTCCGGTATGCGATCCAGGCTTCACCCTCCAATAGCCAGTCCAATGTGGCATCTGAAATCTTCATATTATCTCCCACAACATATTCTGACATGAGTTTATCAAAATATGAATCTTTTTAGAGATAGGCTTTATTCATTGTATGATAAAAAATCCTCAATATCCGCAATGAACCGCATTGTTCCCATTTCGATTTGTTTTGTCAAAGCATCCAGATCGTCAAAATCAGGATCATCAACCAATGTATACTCCAGGATAGAATCCATACCCTCCGTGGTGGGAACCAGGTGATATTTATGCCAGCCACTTTCTTTGAACAGCTTCCAGTATGCTTCCTGAACCTGTTTGTTATATCCACTCAACCACACTTCGAAGCCGAAAGCAGCATAGTTGAAAACGATGGCAACCTTCAGATTTCTTTCTTTCAATGCTGGGGGAGTGAAAGAAAAATAAGTCATGTCCATGTAGCCGGCATACAAGTTACTTGAGATGGAATAGTCGGGATATTTCTTTTTAAGATGGATCTTCAGGTTCAGGATGTATTCCATCAATCCCCGGTATGCCTGTTGGATCGTTCCCTCCCGCAACTGCTTCCGAAACACCTGCATGCTTTTCTGAAGAGATGCCATGTTCATTTCTGCCTTTCTTTTTTGTCTGAAACTATTGCGTCGCTTTTAACAGTGCTTTGGCTTCTTTCACAACCACCTTGCGCTGATGATTCATAAATTCTTCTGCGATCCTGTGAAGTTCAGGACGAAGTGCAGGTATTCGTTCAGCCACGTTTGTCAAGCCCTTTAATACATGACCTGCCTGTTTCCCTTCCCATAGCGCCAATGTTTGTTTGAGGATGGGATAGGCATTTTCTGCTGCGGCTTCATCCACCGAGGCATAATTAGCGACGGCATCCACCGCATAATCCCGCACAATGATGCTCTTATCCGCATGAATGATCTCTGTCAGGGCGGGCAGCATGGGTTGGATTAATTCCGGTACCAGTGCTGAAATGGTTGCCAGCGTATGCATGGCTTCCCAGCGCACGCGGGTGTTCTTATGCTGGATGAATGGCACCACTTTATTCGCAAAAGGCACGATCCAGGTGGGTTGTTGGGTTGCCACCTCGGTGAATACCTCCAGGCAATCCCCCAGCAGGGCGGCATCCTGTTCTTCAAGACCGCCGGCTATTTCTTCCAGGAGAATGGGGGTACTCAAGCATTTTTCAATCACCTGGCGATTCGAACTCTCGGTGCGATCTCCAAGCTGCGACGATAATTGCTTCAGTATAGACATATCTCCCTCCCAAAATGGATTCGAATAACCAAGATTATGAAAAGTTAATTCTTTTCAGCAGTAACCAGACAGTGCGTGCCATTGATAGGAGCAATCAATTTACCCGTGCTGCCGGTAAAGTAGGTTTCTTCCAGTTTTTCTGCATCTTTGTGATCCACCAGGCGCATACTATAACCCGCCAAGAATTGCTCGATCTTCCCTTTTTCAATCCCAAAGAACCAGCTCTCTCCCGCGCCGGAGACCATCTTCACAATTTCAGTTTCTCCAAAATTACCTCCCTTGCTATGGATAACAGATGCCTTTACATAATCGAACACGATCAGGCTGCCTCGCCCGGCATAGTTCCGGATCGTTTGAAAGGTCTGCATCACCGATGCGGGTTGTAAGTACATCAACAGACCTTCCATTAAGAACAAGCTGCGCTTCCCTTTTTCGAATCCGGCTTCATCCAGTTTTTCAGGGAGGGATTCTTTGTCAAAATCGATGGGGATGTAATGCAGTTCCGGTGGTGCCGTTACACCCCGCTTCTGATACTGCCCGATCTTGGCTTGTTGGGTGGTCGAAATATCCAATTCATAGATCTGGGTTGTTTTGTTCAATTCATGGAAGCGGATGGCGCGCGTGTCAAAGCCTGCACCGAAGATCAGCCCCTGGTCAAAGCGCTCGCTCAAGGCTTGTTTGAAAACCGCATCGATGTACTTAGTACGTGCAATGACGTATTCGTAGATGCCCTGGGGGGCGAACAGCTTCATAAAAAGTCGTCTGGAAAGAGGCACCCGCATGAAGGTCTTGAATCCGCCGGGCAGCAGCAGGGGAGCGATGAAATCGTCACTGTGATAACAGGGGTTCTTCTCCATCGTCGAAGCGGCCCGCGACAGACAGGTTAACTCGGCTGTTCGTGAAGTGGTTGATTCAATGCGCCTTTTCATACATTCCTCCCAGGATATTTGTCCGATCTTAGATAAATTAAAATTCTTAACTATTCTATATCGAAATAGGCTTTTATTTTTCATTTACACTTCTCGGAAACTGGAGAAAGAGGAGAACTGATCTCTTCTTTTATGAAATATCCTATCTATAGTTCTAAAAAAATTACCATCGCATGGATGCATGCGACAAGACTCATTCCCCACTTACGATCGATTCATGTTTTTCAAGTTCTCTTCTGCGCTGGGCAATCGCATCAACATAAGGTTTTTGTTTTTCTGCCAGAGCTTTATCATCTTTCCTTCTAATATAATCGCCAATAATAATCGATGCAATCAATAGCACAGATGCACCAATAATACTTCCCCATTCACCGGTTAAAATTGCCCCCAGTGTCGCCAAACCAAATATCCCGGCAATCCAACCCATTACCGTGGTAAGGCATCCCTTTTCCTCACCCGGCATTTTTGCTTGAATTTCCCTTATTTCTTCTTTCAGGCGCTTGATCGCCAACTCCGAGGCGGTTTTATCAACACCCGCTCGAACATTTTTCAGTTGTTCAACCACGGGGGCAAGCGATACAGTCCCGCCACTGCGTTTTACGATGTGCTCATTTCCACAATGGCTGCAGGCAAAACTGTCTACATCATTTCCAACCTGTAATTTTGCGCCACAGGAGGGGCAGGTGAGGGTGACGAATTCGGGCATCGGTGTTCTCCATTTATTTTATAAAATGCTTCCGAGATAAGCTTCCCTATTTCGTATCAATGACAATCGGCTGTTGAAACCAGATCATAGTCACGATCGGACCAATAAATAGCCACATGGCTCGTTTCATCTTCGAAAAGAGGAATCGACACACTATAGGTTACCGTTTGGTCTGGTCCTATCAAATTGGGGTTAAAGCGCTGAGGCACTTTATAGGTAATATCCCCGCCGGTGTATGAAGCCATCGCCGGGAAATAGGATTCGATGATAGAAGAATTGAACTTATCTCTATTTTTTACGATCAGTTCAATATATCCATGAATGCATCTTCCTATCGTAATTTGCAGTTTGTCTTCTTCATCGACCAGAATCGTTCCTTCAAGAGAACTGATGGAGGGAATATCTTCTTCAATCGAGGCAACGGGCATTGAAAGTTCACCGGGCACATTTGCCAGATCAATATTCCATTCCGGTTTTGTC
>JAAZOK010000134.1 GCA_012797815.1 Chloroflexota bacterium
GAACCATATCAGCACCAAACAACTCTGGGAATATATGGCTCAATATCTATATTTGTCTCGATTGCGGGATGAAGAAGTACTCATCTCAGCAATTCGGAATGGAGCCGGTTCCCTGACCTGGGGAGATTATTTCGCTTACGCATCTGCGATCAAAAGCAATGGCTCCTACATGGGGTTGGTTGCCGGAAGTATCCCGGCGGTATCTCTTGATTTAGCCAGTGTAGTGGTTAAACCGGAAGCTGTTAAGAAACAACGCGAAGCGGAAGCCCAAGAACAAGAATCAACAAAGCCATATCCAACCGGCGGTAAAGCGCCAACCAATAATATGAATGAGCCAGGTCTTGAGACCACTACCCTTTCCTCGGATGAAGTCGTTGATACAAAAAAAGAGATTGTTTTGCGCCGATTCCATGGCACCGTGGAATTGGATGCGACCCGTCTCGGAAGAGATGCTGGCCGGATCTCCGATGAAGTACTGACCCACCTTACGAGCCTTGTTGGTGCAAAAGCGAAAATTGTTCTTGAAATCGAAGTGGAAGTCCCCAATGGAATCCCTGAAGACAAGATGCGGATTATCAATGAGAATTGTAATACGCTGAAATTCAAAGGACACGGTTTTGAGGAAGGCTGATTGATTTCTCATTGTGCAAATGCTAAACAAATGGGAATTGAATTCCTAATTTTGGATAGATAAGATCAAATCAAAGGAACAGGCATGTACATCTTCGGTTTTTTAATAAAAAACTTCCGCTCTTTCGAAAACCTTTGGGGGTTTCCTAATTCATCCGTAAATGTGATAGTTGGACCCAATAATTGTGGAAAATCCACAGTAATGCGTGCATTATCGTATGTATTAGACCCCACTATCAATTATCGCCAGCCTGGTCTATTATCCAGGTTTGATTTCCATCTTTCAAATACAATGCAACCAATAGAAATTACTATATGGTTAAAACCAGCGACCCATATAGATGAAAATGGAAAAACCGTTTACGATGATAGTGATAATATAAAACGTGCATTTTTCGATAAGATAACTACTTGGAAGTTGGAAACGCAGGAGCGAAACACAACTGGAGAAATTGAGAGTCATCCCGTAAAAATATCAGCATTAATCATTGAGCCTATGCAAAAGCTTAAGGATATACCTACTCATGAACGTTTGTTAGCAATTCGCCTTCGATCAACATGGAATAATGATATAGAAGCTACGGAGACAGAAGTAGAAATTATTGACGAATCAGGTAATAAAATTTCACCCCTGAACAATCAACATAAGGAACTCCTGGGCTTCAAGATAGTTGGAGGGAGGAGAAATCCGTTATATGAATTATCTTTGTCACGACAAAGCGTACTTTCAAGAATGATAAATGATGACGAGGTTAATCTTGCATTAAGGGAACTTCTCATCCAATTAGATAATGGAAAGAATCAGTTATTAGATAAACCAAGTATCAATGGTTTAATGCAAAGACTGAGTGGTTTGATTGCCCCGGAGTTGATGGGTTCGATAGTTAATAACTTAGGCTCAGAATTTTCTCTCACGTTTTTAGGAAGTGATTTATGGCGATTACGAGGGGCAACAACAATTGCGACCAATATGGCAATGGGTCCTGATAATAAATTCTCCTTACCTCTGGAGTATCAAGGAGATGGGGCTCAAAATCTAATCTTGATCGCTCATTTAATTGATCTCATCAAAGCGCCCAAAGATAACGACATCGTCGTTTTAGAGGAGCCAGAACAAAATCTTGAGCCTTCACTCGCTCGTTGGGTTTTTGGTGAACTCTGTTCGCTTACACAAAAACAAAATCAACAAATTGGTCAATTATTTGTCACTACACACTCTCCGGCACTGGTTGGAGAGCTGAAAGGAGCAGAATCATTATTGATTTTTACAGACAATTTGCCTTCTCACGATAATCCACAAGAAGAAAATGTTCAAAAGTCTACGATATGGCAATTAATTTCTGCCCGTAAACTTTCACCAGACTCGAGAAAAAAATTAGATCAAGATCGAGAAAAATATATTCCAGCGCTGTTTTCCCGACAAGCCCTTATTGTCGAAGGCAGTAGTGAAATTGGGTTTCTACCTGTGGCTTTCCATCACTTTTCTCAAGGAAGGCCAGGTCAAAATCCATATCATCTTGGTTTAGAAATTGTGAATGGTGAATCACGAGATAAATTATTTAAACATGCCAAAATTTTACGCTCATACGGAAAGCGATGTCATTTACTCTATGACTATGATGTTGATGTATCAGATGTTGTAGAAAATGAACGCAGGTCGCGTTTTAATAAACAGGTGGATTTTGTAACTAGCTGGCCTAAAAAAGATTTACTCCCATTCGCAACTGGATGTGACCTTGAAGTCATACTTACTCATTACGTTCAACCTGATATTCTTTTTGAAGCTATCAAAATTGCTTACGCAGATAGCGGACATCCTCTTGTAGAGCAAAATTGGAGGAATGCTTGTAAAAAAATCTGCAAAGAAGAGATTGTAAATCGATTTCCAGATATTTTTGGGGAATTTAACTTGAACGAATTCAAGCTTAATAGCTTGGGTGAGGAAATTAATCAACGTGCTTTTCTTTTTGCTCTACTACATGGCCCTCACGAATGTAAAGCTACCAAGGATATGCGTATGATTGCTGAATATCTAGCAAAAAGAGAATCCATCCCGGTTATATTTGACGACCTACGTGAAAAAATCCTACATACTATCACAACTCCTGAGATAATCAATCATGATGACTTCTATTTGGCCCCCAGATGAGAACAACCCGCCGGCAGATAATGATCAAAAGGTAGCTGCCGAAGCATTTCGCCAGAATGGCAAACTTGCATTAGAAGCTCCTCCAGGGACAGGGAAAACGTTTCTGGGTATTTATCTTGCTCTATGCGCTTATAGACTCGGTTGGACATCAAGTAATTCACCAGCATTATTTCTTACTTTTTCACGAAACGCTCGAGTACAAATCGAACAAGAATTACAGAGATACAGTCATAATTGTTGGTTCAATGCGGATGAAGAAAGATCAATTAAGATCTATAACTTTCACTCGTTCTATTTCGAAATAATCCAACAAAAAGCTGGGATTTGGGGATGTTCAGTGCAACTTCGTCCAGCTAGTATCCTCGAACATAATAACCGATTAAATACCTTACTTTCTGATGCACAACGGGATGATAAAGAAATCATTAATCAGGCGAGTTTAGTTTTCGCTTTAAATCGGTTCCCGATTGATGAGCTTTTAGATCCATCGAAACACCTTCTATTAGATGATGCGACCTTTGAGCGATTAAACGATGGTGCAAAAAATGAACTCCTTCAAGGACGCCCTCAATATGATGACTTTGCCCCCCTTTTTCTTAATCTACTGGAAATATGCCCTGAATTTGTCGATTGGATCCGAACAAAATATCCATTGATCATTGTCGATGAATTTCAAGATACAGATATTGTTCAACTGGAAATTATTAAAAAAATACATCCAGCGCATTTTGTGATCTTATACGATAGATACCAGATGATTTATGAATGGCGTGGTGCGAGAGTAAATCGAGTAGATCAAATTAAAAACTATTTGAATATAGGGCCGCTTCAAGAACAAAAATTAACACATATTCATCGCTGCGATAACCAAGTTGAATTAGCACAATTCATCCAACAACTCAGGACTGATGATTTGATGGGAAATAATGTTACTTCAAATGGGTACCGACCCTGGTTAAGAATTTTTAATGTTAGGCCTTTGGATGGAGGAAAACCAATTCCAATTGAGAGTCGCTGCTTATCAAGGCTTCGTAATGCAGGGATGATTAACTTTCGAGAAACAACAGCTATCTTAACCAGAACAAATTTCATGACTGACTATTTGTATGAACACTTACGTGTCCGATCAGATCATGGAAATCACTATTCCTGTCGTTGGATTGGTGGTGAAGATAATCCTGATGAGAAAATTAGGGACTTGCTTTGGCGGTTAAAGCAAGTGAACAGCAATAGTGAGTTAAGATCATGGCTGGGTACACTCCTCGACCTACTCTTGCCACAAAGCATACTAACCGAACTGAAAATCTCATTTTCATCCGAGTTTGGCAAAGAAACTAATCAAATATTTGCCCGAAGAAGAAAGGTTGAATTCCAGAATATCTTAAAATCATGGAACATGATCCTAAACTCGCTTACAAAGAGGAATTATCCTGCAATTTCATCGGGTTTAAACCAAGTCATAGTTACTGCAAATGAACTTGTGTCAGATAATGCATATTTAGATCCGGACCTAATCTATTATATTAACCAACTCAAGCTATCTATAGATAAATTTTCACCTTCCAAATCGGATGAAGAGTGGCTTGAGTTCTGTCTTAACCTTGAGAATTCCCACCTTCGCACCATTTATGTTAAATTACGAAGTCCAACCACTGGTCTGTATATTTTGACTGTCCACCAAAGTAAAGGTCGTGAATTCGATCATGTAATAATCCCATGGTTGTCTGGATCAGGAGAACCTAGTCAACAAGAAGGGGGTCGTAAGCCAAGAATTAGGTATGACTTCAACAGATTAGAAGATAGAAAATTGCTCTACGTGGCAATCACTAGAGCAAAAAAAAGAGTCACTCTTGTTTATCCAGATGATGATCCATCACCCTTTTTACGAAATTGGAAATTGATATAAATTCTAATGATTACATCGGGAAAGAGCCCTGGAATTAAAACCAGGGCTCTTTCCTCATTTATATTCCAAATTCCAACTGCCTCTCCGGTATCACCTCCTTTCTTTGTGTCCGCCTGACACCACCGTCTTCTAACCCCCCAGGTCATCACTTTCGGACAAGGAATCATTATTGTTTAGTACAAAATAAAAGTAAAACAAAAAGAGAGTGTGGACAAAATCGGTTATCCATTTATGTTGTAGGGGCAGGGCTTGCCCCTGCCCAAAAAAAATGATACCGAACAACCTCAATATCGGGCAACCGCAAGGGTTGCCCCTACAAATAAAACATGACGGAACATGTCGATTTCGGGCGACCGGCCGGTCGCCCCTACCAATTTTTGGTATTGCCTTTCTTCCGGTGTTTTTTTATGATTTGAAATAGAATAAATTTTCTATAATCATGAAACGCAGAAAGGGACGAAAGGCTATGAATTTATCGCAGCAACCTATGGATTCACAAAATAAATGCGGTCAATCGGACAGCACGCCAAACACGACGCGCGGCA
>JAAZOK010000047.1 GCA_012797815.1 Chloroflexota bacterium
TGAGTCAATATACATCTTTACACAATCAATCAAAAACGGATTTTGATGAAGCATATTTCCGCGGTTTCATCCGTTCGATCGAAAAATGGTTGGGGCAAAATAACACGCGCCTGATCGCTTTCAATGATATTCTCAGCCACCTTTCCATTCGAGGGCAATACGATGCGGGGATCCAGGAGATCGAGATGGATAAGATCATCGGGAGTGTCAACCGCTACGCTGATTTTGATGATGCTTTCTTGCCCCGGCAAAAACATACCCGCAGTCGTTGGGAAAAAATAGATCGTGCCTACCTGCGTGATGAGATCTTACCGCCAGTGGATGTTTATCAGATCGGAGATTTTTATTTTGTCATTGATGGCAATCACCGTGTCTCTGTGGCAAAAAGGAGAGGGCAGCGCTGGATCGACGCACACGTAGTTAAGATCGACGTTCCCTACGAAATCGACCGCTCCTTTAATTTCAATAAGTTGATTTTGAAAAAAGAACAGGCTCAATTCTACGAGACCACCAATCTCAAAAAGTTATACCCGGATGCCAATATTGAAATGAGCGTCCCCGGCTTATTTGACAGGTTGAGAGAGCATATCGATGCGCACCGTTTTTACACCAGTGAATATCTACAACATGAAATCAGCTATGAGAAAGCAGTTTCCAGCTGGTATGAGAATATCTATTTACCTTTGGTAAAAATTATTCGTGAACGAAAGATTCTGGAACAATTTCCCGATCGGACGGAAGCCGACCTTTATTTTTGGATCATTGAGCATCTGGCTTATCTTAAAGCTGAGCAACATCAAGACATCAGCTTTGAAGAAGCCACCCAAGATTTTGTGGTTAAATTTCACCCAAACTTTTTCAAGATAGTCTGGTCAAAAATTAAAAAGGCTTTCTCAAAGCAGCATTAATCCTGCTGCTCTTTTTCCAATAAATAGTGATTGGGAAGGACATACTTACTGGTCTTTATCTTCAGCCCCAAATTATGTTGAGGTAAATTAGTAAGATCATTTTGCGGGTTGATATAACAGCACTCTGCTTTAGCTCCGTATTTTTCCTCATAGAAGTCAGCAGCCATTTTGATCTTCTGAATAATGGTGATATTTTTTCGATCATCAAACCACAGCAATCCTTTATCCATTTTAACCTCTGAATCAATTATAGAACTTATGTTCTTATTTGTCAAATTCACCTATTTCCAAAAACTGATTAATGGAATTTTTATATCTTTTGAGGTATCCTTAAATATTGAAATCCCGCTCTTGACCTATCGAAGGAGGACGTGATGATTAACGAAGCTATACATGATGCTGAAAAACGGATGAAAAGTGCCATTCAATCACTGGAAGATGACCTGGCAGGAATTCGTACCGGGCGTGCCAGTCCGGCTCTGATCGAGAAATTATCGGTCGAATATTACGGTTCTCCGGTGCCGCTCATCCAATTAGCTACCATCGGTGTACCCGAACCACGCCAATTATTGATCAGACCATTTGATGCCACCTCAATAAAAGATATCGAAAAGGCAATTCTGGCATCCGATCTGGGATTAACTCCCATTAATGATGGCAAGGTGATCCGCTTGAACATCCCTCCATTGAACGAAGAGCGGCGCGTCGAACTGACCAAAGTGGTCGGAAATCGATGTGAAGAAGCACGCATTGCCATTCGGAATGTACGCAGAGACTCCATCAAGGACCTGCGAGATTTCGAAAAAGAAAAATTGATCTCCGAAGATGATCTCAAACACGGGGAAGAAGAGATCCAAAAAATAACCGATAAATTGATCGAAGCAATTAATTCCATTGGTGATCGTAAAGATAAAGAGATCATGGAGGTTTAAATCTGACTTCCTATGTCTAAAAACCAACCCGAAGAATTGAAAAGCGTTCCCCAGCACATCGCTATCATCATGGATGGAAACGGTCGCTGGGCAAGAGCACGCTTACTGCCCAGAATGGCAGGGCATCGTGCCGGAGCAGAAAACCTGCGCCGTATCATCAAAGCCTGCGTGGAATTCGGGATACGCTATTTAACCATCTATGCCTTCTCAACTGAAAACTGGTCACGCCCCAAGGATGAGGTCGCTGGACTAATGAACATCTTTGCCGATCTGTTGGAGAAGGAAGTACCAGAATTGCATGCCGAGGGAGTTCAGATCCGTCACCTCGGGAAAATCGAAGACTTGAATCCTGCTCTGCAAAAAAAACTGCTTAACGCCATTGATTTCACCAAAGAAAATGACAGGCTGGTCCTTTGTATCGCCATTAACTACGGAGGACGAGATGAGATCGTCCAAGCCGTAAAAGAGATCATCAGCGAAGGAATTCCAGCAGATGCCATCACTCCGCAAGTGATAGCCGACCATTTATTTACAGCCGGCATTCCCGATCCCGATCTGATCATCCGCACTTCAGGAGAGGTCCGCACATCCAACTACCTGGTGTGGCAAAGCGCATATTCAGAATGGTTATTTACCGGCACACTCTGGCCGGATTTCGATAAAGAGAACCTGAGAAAAGCAATTCTTGAATATAATACCCGCACCCGGAAATTTGGCGGGAGGACATCCGAAGAGAAAAAAGAAGCATACAATGGGTAAACGGATATTAGGAATAGCCATCATCGTTCCGATCGGTGTTGGACTGGTGCTGGCCGGAGGGTGGATCTTCACCCTGGGTGCGGCATTCATTCTAGCAATTGCAGCCTGGGAATACTGGCATATGTTCAACGAAAGTAAATATTCCCCCAATAAATATTATTTATTGGGGGCGGCAGTTTTCTGTACTATTGCCCGCTATGTATTCTCGGGAGTTTACTTTGAACCGGTTTTTATTTTGCTGTTCATTTATGCGGTGATCAATGGTTTAATACGTTTCGAACACGATGATATAAACAGTATTGCTACATTTGGTTTCGAAATCGCCGGATTGATTTTTATCGCATACTTCGGATCATACCTTGTTTCCCTGCGTTTCCTACCAGATGGAAAAATGTGGGTACTGTTGGCAATTCCAGCCATTGGGTGCGGCGACATCGGCGCTTTCCTGATTGGCAGTATGTTCGGGAAGCATAAGATGTCACCCAAGGTTAGCCCCCAAAAAACCATCGAGGGATATTTTGGCGGCATTTTATTCACCGTTTTATATGCACTTCTGTTTTCTCTCATTTTTACCTTTGGGAGTGCCAACATCACCATTGGGCGATCAGTTCTGTTGGGGCTGATCTTGGGTATTGTCAGTCCACTCGGCGATTTGCTGGAAAGTCTATTCAAGCGCTCATTCAATAAAAAGGATGCCGGAAAGCTCATTCCCGGGCACGGGGGAATTCTCGATCGCATCGATACCTGGTTGTTAGGCGGAGCAACTGCTTATTATATTATTTCCATGTTCTGGATATAAAAAGACCCGCTTCGCTGAAGCGGGTCTTTTCAATCTAGTTACTGATCTCGTACTGGACGGTGACCTGTGAAGAGATCACATAATTTCCTGCGGAGATCGGCACCTTGGTCGCCGATTGCGGATACCCTCCCCCACCCATACCATAAGAATCGGTCGCTACATAAGGCACATCATTGGAATAGACATTGATGGTCAGAATTTCCCCCAGTTTCACCCCTGAAGAAGCGGCTACTTCCTCTGCTTGTTGTTCAGCAAAGGCTATGGCGAGCTCGCGGGACTGCTGTAACGCTTCGGTTTTGTCCTGAACATCAAAACTGATCCCATAAATCGAATTGGCGCCATTGGCAGTTACTTTATTCAAAAGCTCACCCAGCGTGCTGAGATCCCGCACAGTGACATACACATTATTGTTCACTACAAAGACCGTCCCCGTGACATTCCCGTTGAAATCATAGTTGCTTTGAGGATAGACACTGAAGCTGGAAGTCTGAATATCTTCTTCTGCAATACCACTGGCGATCAATTCTTCTTTGATCGCTTGCGCCTGGCTGGAATTTTGCTGGATAGCATCCGAAACATTTTCTGACTGGCTGGTTACACCGACATTGATATAGGCGATATCAGGAACTACCTTTACAATGCCTGTTCCCGTCACAGTGATATTTTTCTGAATAGCGCTGGACGTACCCGCCACAGTTTGCGTGCCATTGCATGCGGCCGCTCCAATGAGTAGAGTCACAAGGATAGCAGTAATTAGGATTTTCTTATTCATTTTCTTCTCCATTTCTGTTCTTCTATTAAACGAAAACCCTCCAGAAAAGTTCCCGGAGGTTTTTTCTATGGAATGCTTGCATGCCTGATTGGAACATGTTATCATGGGTTTGCCCTTCCAGCCGGTTGCCCCCCTCAATCGGTTGGGAGGGTCTTCTCTTTATTTCTTTTTCAGGTATGTTTTTACCAGGATAAAAACTCCACCCACTATCAACAAACCAGCCCACACCAGTGTTGAATTCCAGTATTGCGACCAATCTAATCCAAGTGCACGCAGTAGAGTTACAATGCCAACTCCCACCAGCATGATGCCACCATAAGTAAGCAACTTGGGCGAAGGTTCCTGGAACACATCCCGGATATCATTGCCGATCAAGCGAAATCTTGCCCCAATATCCTGGATTTGGAAGTCACCACCGCTGTATTGTTGCGGCGGCATGATGAGCCATAGCAAAAAATAGGCTATGACACCCCACTCCCCTATGACAATCCACAGCAGAAAGAAAATCCGCACGATGATAGGGTTGATCTGAAAATACTCTCCCAATCCACCACATACGCCCCCGATCATTTTATCTTGAGAACTGCGCGTTAATTTTCCGTTCATTCTTTCCTCCAATGGTCTATTTAATCTATCTCTATCGAACCGACGCCGGATTCAATTTCTATTTCAGCTTGATTTTGCGATTCATTATAATCTGGTGATATATACATATCATTAACATTGGGAAATCGTTTGGTATCAATGGCTTTGCCGATCAACCCACCCACTTTAATCCTGGCTGCCACATTTTCCGGCACATGGATCCGAATGGTGGATGCTCCTGATTCGACATGAACCCTGGCAAATGTGCTTTTTTCCGATAAATACAATTCGGTGGTTGATGCACCGGTCTCCAACTTGATCTCCTGTAATTGTGTTCCACGGAAGTCCAGATTGTTGCTGCTGGCACCGGTTTCCATTTTCAGCTTCAGGGGAATCTGAGGGTTGACGGACAGATCCCACAACAGCCGATGTTCCTTCTCGATCCTGGGTACGAATTTGAAGAAATCAAGGGTGCTCTGTAATTTCACGTGACATTTACCCTGCGCATTGGATACCTTGCTTTTAACCCCACCACGGAAATTGCCCTTTAGCAGACTATCGGGAAGTTCTTCTGATCTCAAGTGGATCGTACCAGCCCCATGTTCGATCTTGATGGTAGCCTGTTGGACCCCCTCTAAGGGAACGGAAAATTCCTCATCCATGACTTCGATTCCGCGGGAAAGAAAGGGAATAAGAAGAATCCAGGAACCTGCCACAATAATCATAAATGGCCAGATCAAATTCCAAACCGGATAATTCATTTGATACCCGAACAAGAAGATCAATCCCAAAATGATCAATATGACGCCCCAGAATATTCGATTGCGCATGCTGCCTCCAAATGTTTCTATTTATATACGATTTATCAGATAAGAAGTTGCAATGGGATCTGCGCTTGACAGAAGAGCACAAAAGGAATACCATTTTTATGATTAATTTAACAATTATTGAAAAAACATGAATAAAAATTGCATCTGTTCCATGCGGGGTCCAACTTAAACTGCCCTGCGCCATAGCACAAGATCAAGAGCCATATGGTCGCAGTGGTGTTAACCCCGTCTACCCCACTCCAGCCCGATGGCTCTTTGTTTTTAACACCAATTATCTCTAAAAAAGGAGTTGACATGCAAATTGCAAATGATATTACCAACTTGATCGGCAATACCCCTCTGGTCTGGTTGAACAGGATCAATCAGGGCAATGCGGCACGCATTGCTGCGAAATTGGAATACTTCAACCCATCCCACAGCGTAAAAGACCGTATCGGATATGCAATGATCAACGCTGCTGAAAAAGCCGGAAAGATCAAAGCCGATACCATTATTCTCGAACCGACCAGTGGCAATACTGGCATTGGATTGGCATTCGTCGCCGCAGCGCGCGGGTATCGCTGCACATTAATCATGCCAGAAAGTGTTTCCGCCGAAAGAAAAAAAATCATCAAAGCCTATGGCGCACAGATCATCCTGACCCCCGCCGATAAAGGCATGAAAGGAGCCATCCAAAAGGCACAGGAGATGGCTGGTGACGATGAGCGCTATTTCATTCCGAATCAGTTCGAGAATCCTGCCAATCCACAAATTCACCGGGAGACAACCGCCCCAGAAATATGGCGCGATACTGAAGGAAAAGTGGATTTTCTGGTTGCCGGTGTCGGCACCGGAGGAACGATCACGGGTATCGGTGAATTTCTCAAGCAAAAAAAGAGCACTTTCAAAGTCGTTGCTGTCGAACCTCAAGAGTCCGCCGTCCTTTCCGGTAATGCCCCTGGGAAACACCCCATCCAGGGAATCGGAGCAGGGTTCATACCCAAGATACTCAACGTTGATATTATCGATGAAATCATCCAGGTGAGCGGAGAACAAGCGCGAGAAACTGCCAGAAGAACCGCCCAACAGGAGGGACTGTTGGTTGGCTATTCTTCAGGAGCTGCCATCTGGGCTGCTCTGCAGGTTGCTGCCCGACCTGAAAACGATGGCAAATTGATCGTGGTGATCATCCCTTCATTTGGGGAGCGCTATCTCAGCACTGACCTCTATGACTTGGAATAAGAGAATGGGAAATATCTTTCAAACCATAAGGAATGACATCCACGCAGCTCTCGAACGCGACCCGGCTGCCCGCAATAGCCTGGAGATCATTCTATGCTATGCCGGGCTGCACGCTATCTGGAATCACCGCATCACCCACTGGCTCTGGCAGCATCAATTGCGTCTTTTAGCGCGCTGGATGGCGCAAATCAACCGCTTTTTCACCGGTATCGAGATCCACCCGGGGGCAGTGATAGGACAGGGATTCTTCATTGACCATGGTATGGGTGTGGTAATCGGAGAAACATCGGTGATCGGTAACAACGTCACTATTTATCATGGTGTAACACTGGGCGGGGTAAGCCTGGAAAAGGGAAAACGACATCCCACCATTGAAGATGAAGTTGTAATCGGTGCAGGCGCTAAAATATTGGGAAATATCACGGTCGGTAGTCAAAGCCGTATTGGTGCGAACGCCGTGGTCGTTAAAGATATTCCCCCCGATTCCGTGGTAGTGGGTGTTCCGGGGCGTATCATGCATAAAAACCATGTCAACATGCATGTTCCCGATCTGGCACACGATCAGCTTCCGGATGTAATAAGCCAGCAAATCACTGATCTCACCCGCCGGATAGAACTATTGGAACAACAGGATACGACCGTTCGATCCAATTAGAAAGGAAGAGGGAGGTCACTCCTTCTTCCTGAACATCGTATAGATCAAATATGCCAAACCGATCCCACAACCAATAATCAGAACGATCCCCAGCACTTCCCGATTTCCCTGGGTAACGATGGAATCGGAGTCTGACGCCTCAGTCTGGTTCTTGAGCGCCTGTGGAGTCTGCGGAGGAATGGGGGTGCGGGTTGGTGGCATAGGAGTGACGGTGGAGGTCATGGTAGGAGTTTGCGTATATGCCGCCCGAACATATAATTGCTGTCCCTCATAAATATTGGCTGTCTCGGATAGATTGTTCAAGATACGCAATTGATCAACGGTCACCCCATAAGTTATGGCAATACTCCATAACGCCTGTCCTTTTTCAACGACATGGATAATCGAACCGTCTGTCTGGGGGGTAGCCACATCTACCGGCACCACTTCCGGGGTTTCTGTTCTGGAAGTAGCCAGCCCGGTGGGTGAAGAAGTATAGTCCACAACCACATTTAAGACATAATAAACCATGTCGTCCACCTGTGCCACGCCCGCCCCGATCTGAATGCCATAGGGATGCAACATGACATTGGTGTGATCCGCATCGCCCCAGACGGAGTTGATCAGTTCATCCACAGTGGTACTGCTGCTAACCCCTGCCCAATTCTCCCTTACCTGGGTACCAGTGGTGAAGACATAACCGGCTTCCTCCGCACGGCTGGTGGCATCACTGCCATCAGTCCCAATATGCCCTTCTGTTTCTCCCGGGGGAGTTGCAGCATAGGTATTGGCCAGATAAGTGGCTTGATTCTGGGCAGCTGCCATCAGGTACACACTGGTCGATAAAGCGGCCACGTCATTATCCGCGCGTAGCGAATTTACCGCGACGGTGAGATCATAGGCACCGACCGCTGCCTGCGCAGCTTTCGGTGAAACACCATTGATCGAAAAGAGCATAAGCACGCTGCAAATAAATAAAGCTAACTTCTTCATGCTGGCATTATACCCAATATCTTGCACGCTTTACCGTTCATCTCGCTGCCCCAAAAACACCAAGGCAAAACCCAGGATCGCAATGACTACGATCCCGATGAACACGAATTGATCGCTGTCAGGCGAGTGATCATTACTTTTATCCGTGGCAAACATCGTCTTGGTTGGTAGAAGCTGGGGGGAAACACTGGCATGATATTCAAAGGTCGTCGACGGCAACGGACCAATGGTGACACTGGGTACCATGGAAGGGGTGGGCACGATTTCGATCAATAATTTATTCCCGGCATAGATCATGCTATCCGAGGTCAAACCATTAAGCCGCCGAATTTGTTCAATGGTTACCCCATAAGTGGTAGCGATACTCCATAATGTTTGTCCCTGCAACACCTGATGGATCACTCTACCCTGTTCATCCGCTTCGGCGATCTGGACTGGTGCAATATATTGTGAAACGGATTCCCCGCTGGCTAACCCGGGATAAGCACCGGATGTGGGTTGGACGGTAAGCCCCGCGTCCCCCCAGAAGGCTGCCACATTAAGGACATAGATCACCGAATCACCGGACACTGCCACTCCGGCACCGACATGTTGCCCCACCTGATGAAGCATGGTATGCGTATGGACGGAATCTCCCCAAGCATTGTAAATCAGAGTGTGCAGATCGGCGTCAAGAGACATCGAAGCCCAATTCTCATTGATATCCAATCCGGGAACCTGTGCATATCCTACCGCAGCAGCGCGCGCGTCCGCATCGGTGCCGCCTTCTCCCACATGACCACTCTTCATACCCTCCTGGGCAGCCAGATATTCGGCATGCATCTGAGCAGATAGCATTAACAATGGATCTATGACAAGCGCAGGCAATCCGTTGGCCGCCCTATAAGCATTTACCGCATCAATCAGATCGTAAGCGCTGGGAACCAGGAATGGTGCCGCGTAGACGGGTTTTACCACGACGCAACTGCAAAACAATATGATCAATATAATCCGCAGTTGTTTCATCATCCTATCCTTTGCTGCGTCTATTTAGAGATATCCCAGCTTCGGAAATGATCCAGGCAACCATACGCTGTGAGATCCAGCGAGATGGGAGAAACGGACACATATCCCCCATTCAATGCACCAATATCGGTTCCTTCTTCGGGAACCCCCGTAGGAGCTTCCCCACCGATCCAATAATAGGGGCGACCGCGCGGGTCTTCGCGGCGGATCAATTCGTCACGATAAACGCGCAATCCCTGGCGCGTGATCAAAAATCCCTTCAGGTCATCAAATGATAAATAGGGAACATTGATGTTCAATAATACATTCCCCGGCATTTTGTTTTCAAGTACTTTTTGCGCCACCAGCCTGGCGACCTGCGCTGCCGGCTGGTAATCCAACGGTCCACTAAAAAACTCTGGCGCATCCAGGGAAACAGCAATGCTGGGGATATTACTTATTGCTCCTTCCATAGCCGCCGTAACTGTGCCCGAGTAGGTGACATCATGCCCAACATTGGCGTTGGGATTGATCCCGGAAACCACAAAATCTACCGTCTCATCCAGCAATCCCAGGATGGGGAGTGCCACACAATCCGACGGAGCACCATCGCATGCATACGCTTTGGTGTTATCTGCCAGATATACTTCCTTCACACGTAGTGGTCGATTGAGAGTTTTTACATGCCCGGAAGCAGACCAGTTCTTATCTGGCGCGACCACTGTTACTTTTCCTAATTTGCGAATTTCTTGCGTTAGAGCCAACAGCCCTGGAGCTTGCACGCCATCATCGTTGGTTACAACAAAATGCATTTCCTTTTCCTCTTCTTTCGCGATGCCTAATTATATAGCCTGTTAGAGAGTCCTGTATCCCCGAAAACTATGTTATACTTCTGCCGGCGCCCAAAAGGCGTCAAATACACACGCTCTATACTAGACTTTGCGTGCTGAGAGAAATCAGTTGTCTAAAAAATAGAGCGGAGGAAAAACGCAAAGGAGTTTATCCAATGAGTGCCAATGTATCAATGAAGAGCCTGTTGGAAAGTGGTGTTCATTTCGGGCACCGCACCAACAAATGGAACCCTCTGATGAAGCCTTATATCTTCACAGAACGCAACGGGATCCATATTATCGACCTGCAGCAAACCGTTAAATATCTCGACAAAGCCTATGATGTGGTACGTGATATGGTCGCTGAAGGCGGAACCATCCTGTTCGTAGGAACCAAACGCCAGGCACAGGAAACCATTCAGGAAGAGGCAACCCGCTGCGGTATGCCTTATGTTACACAACGCTGGTTACCCGGAACCCTGACCAACTGGATGACCATCTACCAGCAAATTCTGGAACTGGAAACACTGGAAAAGAAGCGTGAAACAGGACAATTCGACAAGCTGGTTAAAAAAGAGATCCTGATGATCGACCGCCGCATCCAGCGTTTATTAAAGAACCTGAGCGGTATCCGCTATATGAAGACACTACCCGACATGCTTTTCGTGGTGGATGTCATGCGAGAATATACCGCCGTTCATGAAGCAAATGTAAAAGGCATTCCTGTGCTCTCGCTGGTCGACACCAATTGTGATCCCGGTGGTGTGGACTATCTGATCCCAGCCAATGACGACGCCATTCGCGCTATCAAATTACTGGTTGGGAAAATGGCAGACGCTGTACTCGAAGGAAAAGATATGCGGAAGGATGAAGAAGAGCTGGATGAAGCCGCCGTCCTGGAAGGTGCATCCGATGCCGAATCTGTCCGTCATAAAGTTTCTTTAGAAGAAGAGATCTCTGATGAAGAACTGCTTGGCGCTGCCACTCTCGCAAAACTAACCAACAAAGATGACGATTCAGATGAAGACGAAGACCATTTCGATGATGATGAAGATGAAGATGAGAATTAGAAAAGGGATGTAAGGAATAGGAAAAATGGAAATTACCACTGAAATGATCAAACAGCTTCGTGAAGAAAGCGGAGCCGGAATTCTGGACTGTCGCAAAGCACTACAGGACACCAATGGTGATTTTGAGAAAGCCAAAGTCATTCTGCGTGATAAAGGAATCGCAACTGCCAGCAAACGAGCCGACCGGAAAGTAAGTGAAGGGATTGTGGAGCTGTATTCCCACGGTGATGGTCGGGTAGGTGTGATGGTGGAAGTCAATTGTGAAACCGATTTCGTTGGTCGTTCCGAAGATTTCCGCAATTTCGCCCATGAGGTCGCGCTCCAAATTGCGGGAGCTTATCCGCAATATGTCAGCGATGCCGATATCCCCGCAGAAATCATCAAAGAGTTGGAAGATTCGACTTCCGCTAAAGCAAAAGAAGATGGGAAACCTGATACAATTATTCCAAGGATTGTGGAAGGTACATTGAAAAAATTCAAAGACGAAAATGTGCTTTTACGCCAGCAGTACATCCGTGACGACTCACTGCTTATTCAAGATCTGCTCAATCAGACTATTGCAAAGACCGGTGAGAATATCGTCATTCGGCGATTCGCCCGCTTTACACTGGGTGAATCCAGTGAGGCAGAAGAAGAATAGAACAAAAAGAGCCAACCTCTCGGTTGGCTCTTTTTTTGACAAAGGAGAGAAAAATGGGTCAAGTCAAATATCATCGCGTAGTTATCAAATTGAGCGGGGAAGCGCTGGCAGAAGAAGAAGGGGCTGGGATCGACCCGCAGCGCGCCAGTAATATTGCACAGCGCGTCAGTGACATTCATGCCATGGGTGTAGATGTGGGCATCGTTATTGGAGCAGGCAACCTGTGGCGAGGGCGTGAGGGATTGAAGTGGGGCATGGATCGGGCAACAGCCGATTATATGGGCATGCTGGCAACTGTCATGAATGCCCTGGCATTAATGGATGCCCTGGAAAGAATTAACGTGCCAACCCGTGTCCAATCCGCCATTGAGATGCGCGCAGTAGCGGAACCCTATATCCGGCGCCGTGCCATGCGCCATATGGAAAAAGGTCGGGTAGTCATCTTCGGTGGTGGCACAGGCAATCCTTTCTTCTCCACCGATACTGCCGCAGCCTTGCGCGCTGCGGATATTGGCGCAGATGCGCTGATCAAAGCCACCAAAGTAGATGGAGTTTACGACAGCGACCCCAAACAAAATCACGGGGCTAAAAAATTCGACAAACTTACCTATATCGAAGCGCTTAATCTACGCCTGGAAGTGATGGACAGCACCGCCCTTTCGCTGTGCATGGAAAACAAGCTCCCCATCATGGTACTTAATTTGTGGGATAACGAAGCGCTGATGAAAGCGATTCAAGGGAAGAACGTTGGAACGATCATCACCGAATAAACAATAATCTATAGCCTTCTAACTTGCATTTAAGGGTTCCCGACGGGGACCCTTTTCGTTTCCTTGACTTTTTAATCAATTAATAGATAATAGGGAGAAATCATAAACATGCGATGACGGAGCAAAGTAGATCATCGGAAACCAACAGGGATATCGGGGCATAGATTGAAACCCCGGTTTGGCAGAAAATGGTCGAAGTTCTCTCCCGAGCAGTCCGGGTGAAAGGATATCGATTAGTCTGGACCGCAGGTGCAGCGATAACGGCACAACCAATCGAGTGAGACCGGTTGGTAAAAGAGTGGGCTGGTTTTCAGCCAATCAGGGTGGTACCGCGGATTACCCCGTCCCTTTGGACGGGGTTTTTTTATAACTTAATATGGAGCAATAATGGAAGACAAAAAAGATTTAACCCTTGCGCTTCAAACTATAAAACAGAAAGCATTGACCGCATTAAAAAATGTCAATTCTCCAGAAACGCTGGATGCCTGGAAGATCACCTTTTTAGGTCGTTCTTCAGAGATCATGCAAGTTTTTAAAGAAATCCCCCATGCAGCGCCGGAAGAACGCCCCAAGATCGGGCAGCATGCCAATGTGGTGAAAAGTGAATTGGAATCCCAGTTTGAAAGTACCAAACAACACATTCAACAGGACCTGTTGAGCCACAACCTTGAACACGAGAAACTGGATGTAACCCTTCCGGGTCGCAAACCACAACGCGGTAGATTACATATTGCCACGCAAACTCTGCAGGAGATCTATCGCATTCTGGCAGAAATGGGGTTCCAGGTTTACCGTTCCCGCGAAGTGGAATCGGATGAATATAATTTCGAACTGCTGAATATTCCCGCGCACCACCCGGCGCGTGATCTGTGGGATACCTTCTACACTACCAAAGAAGGGGTCATTCTACGCACTCATACCTCTCCCGGGCAAATCCATGCCATGCATGAATTTGCACCCGACCCGGTACGTATTTTGCTGCCCGGCATCGTTTATCGCTATGAACAGATGGATGCCAGTCACGAGATCCAGTTCAATCAGGTCGAACTGCTGGCAGTTGGAAATAACATCACTTTCAGCCACCTGCGCGGTACGCTGGACGAATTCGTAAAGCGCATGTTCGGCACCGGCGTCGAAACTCGGCTACGCCCTTCATACTTCCCGTTCACCGAACCAAGCGCCGAAATGGATATGAAATGCATTGCCTGCCATGGGAAAGGCTGCAATGTCTGCTCCGGTACCGGTTGGCTTGAAATCTTGGGGTGTGGCATGGTACATCCCACCGTATTGAAAAATGGCGGATATGACCCGGAAAAATTCTCCGGTTTTGCTGCCGGGTTAGGACCCGAACGAATTGCCATGCTGCGTTATGGCATTGACGACATACGTAATTTCTGGGCAAATGATATACGCTTCTTAAGCCAATTCTAGAAAAGGAAAGAAAAAATGAAACTAGTATTATCTTGGTTGAAGGAATTCGTCGATATTGATTGTTCCCTGGAGGAATTGGCTCGCACCATGACCATGATCGGGCTCGAAGTAGAAGAGATTCAGTTGATCGGGTTGCCCAAACCACAGGATGAACGTCTCGAAAATGTGTACGCGGGGCTGGAATGGGAAAAAGACAAAGTAGTGGTCGCCGAAGTCACCGAAGTCATGCCCCACCCCAATGCCGACCGGCTGGTGTTATGCAAGCTCAATGATGGGAATAGCGAAAGTATTGTTCTGACCGGCGCGCCGAATCTGTATGAGTTTAAAGGCAAGGGTCCCCTTCCAAATTCCCTCAAAGTCGCCTACGCCCGTGAAGGGACAACTCTATACGATGGTCACCAACCCGGCAGAGTGCTTACCACCCTCAAACGCATGAAGATCCGCGGAGTCGAATCTTCATCCATGATCTGTTCTGAAAAAGAACTGGGTATTTCGGATGAACATGAAGGGGTGATCATTTTAGACAACGATGCACCGGTGGGAACACCCCTGGTAGATTATATGGGTGATGCAGTTTTCCAGGTTGCCATCCTGCCCAATATGGTCAGAGATGCATGCATGCTGGGAGCAGCAAGGGAGATTGCCGCTGCCTTCAATAAATCCCTCCGCCTGCCTTCTCCAAAACTTCGCGGAGAAGGTCCAACCATCGAAGGGGCAGTAAAAATTGAGATCACGGATCCCACTTTAAACCCGCGTTTTGTCTTTGGTATGGCGCGCGCTGCCACCGCCCAGCCCAGCCCCTACTGGGTCCAGCGCCGTCTGCGTTTGGCAGGGATGCGCCCTATCAACAGTACGGTTGACGCTACCAATTATGTGATGCTGGAAGTGGGAGAACCATTGCACGCTTTTGATTATGACATTTTGAAAAAACGCGCCAACGGCAAATCTCCAACCATTATCACCCGTGCGGCGCAAGAGGGAGAAACCCTGACAACCCTGGATGATGTGGATCGAAAACTGGACGAATTCACCATCCTGGTGACCGATACTGCCGGACCGCTGGCACTGGCAGGTGTCATGGGTGGGCTGGAAAGCGAAATCACCGCCAGCACCAGTAACATTCTGCTGGAAGGTGCCAGCTGGAACTTCATCAATACCCGCCGCACCGTAGCTGCCCAAAAATTACAGAGCGAAGCCGGTTATCGCTTTTCGCGCAATATCCATCCTGCTTTAGCCAAATACGCGGTGGAATTATGTTTGAGCCGCATCGCGGAATGGAGTGGGGGATCGATCGCCAGCGGGTTGGTAGATGAATATCCACTACCCTATATCGATCCGATTTTGGAGATTACACCGGCAGATGTAGAGCATTCCATTGGTATTTCATTATCTCCTCAAGAGATCGCCGATCTCCTAACCCGATTGGATTTCACTTGCACGGTGAAAGGCAAAGGGATCACCGTCAAATCCCCGGATCACCGCACCGATATCGGGGAAGGGGTAATCGGAAAAGCAGACCTGATGGAAGAAATTGCACGTCTTTATGGATACGACCGCATTCCATCCAACCGTATGGAAGATCTTCTTCCTCCCCAGCGCACCAATTCCGTTGATGACTTTGACCGCAAGGTGAAGAACACCCTCACCGGTATGGGACTGCAGGAGATCATCAATTATCGCTTAACCTCTCCAGAAGAAGAACAACGCATTCTGCCCGACCCGAACGGGGAAGATGAAAAAACCTACGTTCAGATCTTAAACCCTATCTCGCAGGACAAACGAGTGATGCGCTCAGAATTGACCCCACAAATGCTGGTCATTCTGGAACATAATATTCGCCACAGTGATCGACTGGGACTATTCGAGATTGGACCGGTTTTCATATCCCTGGGTGAGAAGCAGCTCCCTAAAGAAGAATATCACCTGTGCATCGGGCTCAGTGGGTTGGAGCAAAACAAAGCCTGGGATCGCAAAGCACCCAACGCCGTCGATTTTTATGATATGAAAGGGTATGTGGAGATGTTCCTAGAAACCCTGCATATCGAAAACATCAAGTTTTCTCCACATGAAAATCCGATCTTTCATCCAGGCAAATGTGCTGCTGTTTATTGCAACGAAGTTAAGATCGGGGTCTTCGGAGAAATCCACCCCAAGACATTGGAAAAATTCGATTTCCTGGAAAACCAGGTCTACATTGCCGATTTTGATCTGGATGCTCTTTTCAAGAATCTGCCTGATTCATTCCACAGCCGGCCGGTTTCCACTTTTCCTCCAGTGCTGGAAGACCTGGCAATCATTGTCCCGGACGAGATGCCTTCCAAACAGGTGGAGGATGTCATTCGTTCCGCCGGTGGAAGTTTGCTGACCAATGTGACCCTGTTCGATGTGTTCAAAGGGGAACAGATCGGGAGCGGAAAGAAGAGCCTGGCATACAACTTGACCTTTCAGGCATTTGACCGCACGCTCACCGATAAGAATGTAGAAAAAGCACGTGAGAAGATCATCAAAGCGCTGGAAAGCCAGCTGCAGGCATTGGTTCGAAGAAAATAACCTGTACAAATTGAAAAGAAAAAGAGCTCGCAATTGCTGCGAGCTCTTTTCTTAACGCCTTCCTGGCTATTCGGGGATCCCATTAAAGATCATATCGATCTTGTCCAAAATATTCTCATCCAGTTTTTCGACCAGGGCAGCCGCATCCAGATTGTCATCCAGTTGCTCCGTTTTGCTGGCACCGGTGATGACCGAACTGACTTCTTTGCGGCGCAATACCCAGGCAATTGCCAGCTGAGCGGTCGTAACATCCAGAGCTTCCGCAATCTTCATGAATTCACGCACTTTAGCAATATTCTCAGCAGTGATTTGATCACGCAACCAGCCCATATTATCCATGGAGGCACGACTCCCCTTTGGCAAACCGTTATTATATTTGCCGGTCAGGATACCATTTTTCAACGGGCTGAAAGTGGTCAGCCCTAATCCATACTGGCGCGTCAGGGGTTCGAGATTTTCCTCAACATTGGTCCGTTTCAGCAAATTATATTGGGGCTGCTCCATGGATGGACCGACCAAACCCGTGCGGGCAGCATATTCAATGGCTTGCGTAATATGAACCGCCTTCCACTCCGAGGTTCCCCAATACAGGATCTTTCCACTCCGTACCAACATATCCATGGTCTGAACTACTTCTTCGATGGTGGTATCGGGATCATAGCGGTGGCAGAAATACAGGTCCACATAATCCAACTGTAACCGTTTCAGGGTTGCATCGATGGATTCGGTAATATGTTTGCGCGACAAGCCCTTGCCATTCACTCCCTCGAAGGTGGGCCAGAAGACCTTGCTGGAAATGATCAGGGTCTCACGGGGTAAATTCTTGATCGCTTTTCCCAGTACCGTTTCGGCTTTTCCGCCGGCATAGACATCGGCACAGTCAAAGAAGTTGACACCTTTTTCGTATGCGGCTTGAACCATTTCAATGGCAATTTGCTCCTGAATTTGATCACCAAAAGTGATCCATGATCCAAGGGATATTTCGCTGACCTTTATGCCAGCTTTGCCCAATCTTCTGTAATGCATTTTATTCTCCTTCTTTTGTTTCATCTTCAGTGTCGCCAATGCCGAGGGGCTTCCACTTATTTGTATTCTCACGCAGACGGTGCTGTGTTCCTCCGCGGAAATGCACATGGTCAAACCCTTCCGGCTTGATCGCCATGTGTTCTCCTTCCAGTAACCCCAGCACGCCGCTCTGTCCGGGTTCAATCGTTCTTTCTTTACAAAAACTGCACCGGCTGGCGTCATGTGGTTCATACTGGATCGGTTCCTCATATGTGGTAATGAACCCCTCATAATTTCGCAGAACCACTTTATGGTCCGAGGCGCTGATCATATAATTAGGCATCACAGGGATCTTCCCCCCCCCACCGGGAGCATCTACCACATAGGTGGGTACTGCAAAACCGGAAGTGTGTCCACGCAATCCTTCGATGATCTCGATCCCTTTCGCAACCGGGGTGCGGAAGTGTCCCGCTCCTTCCACCAGGTCACATTGATACAAATAATAAGGACGTACACGAATGCGTACCAAAGATTGGACCAGGCTGCGCTGGATATTCACACAATCGTTAATCCCACGCAACAACACCGATTGGTTTCCCAGCGGTATTCCCGCATCGTTCAATTTATCGCATGCTTCGGCAAGCTCTGCCGAGATCTCATTGGGGTGATTGACGTGAATATTCATCCACAAAGGATGGAATTGGCGCAACATACTGGTCAGTTCCTCTGTGACGCGCATGGGCATAAAAACCGGCACGCGGGAACCGATGCGAATAACCTCAATATGGGGAATTTCGCGCAACCGGGTTAGCAATTCTTCGAGCAATTTAGGTGCCAATACCAGCGGATCCCCCCCCGAAAGCAGCACATCCCGCACCTGGGGGGTTGCTTTCAGGTAAGCGATTTGCTGTTCGAATTCCTCGCGTGAAAAAGTAGCACTTGGGTTACCCACGATCCTGCCACGGGTACAGTAACGACAATACGAAGCACATTGCGTGGTAACCAGCATTAAGACTCGGTCGGGATAGCGATGCACCAAACCCGGCACCGGAGAATGCATATCTTCTGCCAGGCTATCTTCCATCATCCCTGTGAATGGAACGATCTCCGCCGCAGTGGGCACAACCTGCCTGCGCACCGGGTCATTCGGGTCTTCCGGGTTGATAAGAGAAGCATAGTAGGGAGTGATATCAACACGAAATAAATGATCCGATTGCAAAGCCTGTTTTTCGCTTTCGGTCAAAGGAAAAACCTTTTCGAAATCTTCGACTGTATTCAACCGATGGCTTAGTTGCCAGCGCCAATCATTCCATTTTTCATCCGGGATATCCTGATAAACCTTCGCTCTTTTCGAGGGTAAAGCGAGATCTTTCATTGGGTAAAGCTCCTTCATAATGCAATGTATACCATCATTGTATTGCTTAATACTAACCCGTCAACGAAATTAATCCCTATCTCCAGTATTAATAATTCATAAGAAAGGTGAGTAGCATGCTTTAGATTCTTGACGCTTAATTTTCAGCATGGTATCATGATTAACGTGTTTTTAGCACTCTGGCATTGAGAGTGCTAAAATTGCAGATAAAAATGGAAAAATTAACGAACCGCCAACAAAAAATATTATCGTTGATCATTCACGAACATATCCGTTCAGCCGAACCGGTTGGCTCTACGCGGTTGGTCAGTGATTTCAACCTTGACCTTAGCTCCGCAACGGTGCGCAATGAAATGGCATACTTAACCGAGGCGGGTTTTTTACGACAACCTCACACCTCCGCAGGACGGGTACCGACCGAGGAGGGTTACCGCTATTTCGTTGGCAATCTGATGAGGAATACAACTTTACCGGAAGATGCTCGCCGCACCATCAGCCACCAGTTTTACCAATCGCGCAATGATATTTCAAACTGGATGCACCTGGCAGCTTCTATTCTAGCCAATCAATCCAAAGCCGCCTCGTTGGTCACCTCTCCGCATCCCGAGCAGGTACGTTTCAAACACCTGGAATTGATCGCCACACACAGCACGCAGATTTTGGCAGTTTTAGTTCTAGATGGTGGAGAAATTCATCAAAGTGTTATGTCTACGGATGTGCCTGTCACACAGGAAGAACTATCCAAGATATCCAATCGCTTAAGCGCTCTCTTCCAAGGTAAGAATTTCAGTGAGATCAAATTGCTCGTGAACCAATACAGCGACCTGGAAAAAAACATGCTGAATTGGCTCATTACAGAGATGAAGCAAACGGAAGAATTGACGGCCGGAGAGGTCATTTTAGATGGTCTGACCAATGTGCTCTCTGAACCTGAATTTGTGGAATCGGATGAAGCCCGTCGCGCTCTAAAACTGATCGAAGAGCGCACACTGCTACAAGAATTGATCGCCCGATCCATGATGAAAGATCAAACCAACGGAGTGCAGGTTTTAATCGGGGGCGAGGGCACCTGGGATGAACTAAAACAAATGTCAATCATCCTGGCAAAATATGGATTGCCGGGCGTAGCAACCGGCACCCTGGGAGTGTTTGGACCCATCCGTATGTCCTATGGGCATTCCATCTCCATCGTGCGTTTCTTATCAAGCCTGATGTCAGATTTTATCGCAGAGCAATGGTAATTTGGATAACAAGGATCTAGGTATGGCAAAAGAAAAAGAAAAAATTAAAAAAGAAGAAACCGAAGAAGTGCAGGAGAAAGAAGCGACCAAAGAAAAAGAAAATCCTTCAAGTTCAGATTCAAATACAACAGAACAAGAAGAGATGGTCACCATCCCTCTGAAGAGTATGGAAGAACAGCTCAAAGAGATCGATGACTTAAAAGATAAGGTTAAATCCTACTCCGATGGCTGGCAACGAGAACGGGCCGATTTCGATAATTACCGTAAACGCATCGTTCGCGATCGGGATCAGGAAAAACAGAATATTACTGTGGATATCCTCAAGAAATATCTGGATATCTATGACGACCTGGACCTGGCGATGAAAAATGCGCCCCAATCGGAAGAGGTCAAACAATGGAAAGATGGCATCGCAATGATCTTAAAAAAGATGCATAAAATACTTGAGACGGAAGGGATTGAACCCGTCAGCACGGATATGAAGTTCTTCGATCCGCAGTATCACGAAGCCATTTCACACGAAGATAATCCTGATTTCGAAAGCGGACAGATTATCGAGGTCGTTAAAAAAGGATATCAAATCAAGAATCGTGTAATCAGACCAGCGCTGGTTAGAGTAGCAAAATAGGAGGCTCCCAATGGGAAAAATTATTGGAATTGATCTTGGAACAACAAACTCAGTAGTAGCCGTTATGTCAGGTGGCGAACCGATCGTCATCCCGACCGCAGAAGGAGAACGCTTATGCCCTTCTGTTGTAGCAATCAATAAAAACGGAGAGAGGGTCGTTGGTCGCACCGCCCGTAACCAGGCAGTTGTCAACCCCGAAAATACGATCTTCTCTATCAAGCGCTTTATGGGACGCAAATATGACGATCCCGAAGTTCAGCGCACGATCAAAAAAGTACCCTATAAGGTATCCAAAGCTCCTAACGGAGACGTACGTGTTGAGATGGGTGGCAAAGAATATTCTCCGCCGGAAATCTCTGCCATGATCCTCGCTAAATTGAAGAAGGATGCCGAAACATACCTCGGTGAAACGGTCACACAGGCTGTTATCACCGTCCCGGCATATTTTAACGATGCCCAACGCAATGCCACCAAAGATGCCGGCAAGATCGCCGGTCTGGACGTGTTGCGCATCATCAACGAGCCGACCGCATCTTCGCTTGCCTATGGGCTGGATAAGAAAAAGAACGAAGTGATCGCCGTTTATGACCTGGGTGGCGGCACATTCGATATTTCAATTTTGGATGTTGGTGAAGGAGTATTCCAGGTCCGTTCTACGAATGGAGATACTTTCCTGGGTGGTGATGACTTCGACCAGGTTATCATGGATTACCTGATCGATGAATTCAAACGCGATCAAGGCATTGACCTGCACAATGATCGTCAGGCACTGCAACGCTTGAAAGAAGCCAGCGAGAAAGCCAAGATCGAACTTTCCACCGTAATGGAAACCGAGATCAACCTGCCTTATATCACCGCAGACGCGAATGGTCCCAAACACCTGCTCATTCGCCTAAGCCGCGCCAAACTAGATCAGCTCACCAACGACTTGGTAGAACGCACCATTCCGCCGGTCGAAAAAGCCTTACAAGACGCTTCTTTGAAACCCAGTGAAGTGAACGAAGTCGTCATGGTTGGCGGTATGACCAGAATGCCGGCAGTACGCGAGATTGTTAAGCAAAAGTTTGGCAAAGAATCACACAAAGGCGTCAATCCTGATGAAGTAGTTGCTATCGGTGCCGCCATTCAAGCCGGTGTGCTGGGTGGCGACGTGAAAGATATCCTGCTTCTGGATGTCACTCCGCTCACCCTTTCGGTTGAAACATTGGGAGGCGTTTCCACGCCGTTGATCGAGCGCAATACCACCATTCCGACTCGCAAAAGCCAGATCTTCTCAACTGCGTCAGATAACCAGACTCAGGTTCAGATCCATGTCACCCAGGGCGAGCGCCCCATGGCATCGGATAATAAATCCCTTGGTCAATTTATCCTGGATGGCATCCCCCCTGCGCCGAGAGGAATTCCTCAGGTTGAGGTAACTTTCGACATTGACGCCAATGGTATCTTGAATGTAACCGCAGCCGACAAGGCTACCGGGCGCAGTCAAAAGATCACCATTACCGCTTCTTCAGGTCTTTCAAAAGAAGAGATTGAACACATGAAGAAAGAAGCTGAATCATTCGCCGATCAGGATAACAAGCGTAAAGAACTGATCGAGGTGCGCAATACTGCAGATAACACCATCTATACCACCGAGAAAACGTTGCGTGATGGTGGCGATAAAGTGGCAGCCGATGCGAAAAAAGAAGCGGAAGAAGCCATCAATAAACTCCGCAAAACCATGGAAACAGAAAATGTGGAAGAGATTCGCAAAGAAACCGAAGCGCTGGGTCAGATTTTACAGAAGATCGGTGCCAGCATGTATCAGCAGCCTGGTTCTCAACCCGGTGGTGGCGCTGGTACAGAAGGGACTGGTCCATCAGATGACGGGCAGAATCCCGACAAACCTGACGATGGGGAAGACGTTGTCGATGGCGAATTCAAGAATGTATAGGTTCTAGAATTCAAGTACAATAATAGCGTTTTGGGGCCCATATTTGGTCCCAAAACGCTTTTTCATACTCAATACGGATCATTTTATGGCAGAAAAAAGAGATTACTACGAAATTTTAGGTGTATCAAAAACCGCTTCGTCGGATGAGATCAAATCAGCATTCAGGAACCTTGCCCGGCAATACCATCCGGATGTTAACTCTGATGCAGATGCCGAGGAAAAGTTCAAAGAGATCAACGAAGCCTTTGCGGTTTTAAATGATCCGGAAAAACGCGCCGCTTACGATCGTTACGGTCATGCCGGTGTCAGTGGTAATGGTACTCCTCCCTGGGGCGACTTCAACAATTTTGATCCCTTCGAAATTTTCGAGCAGTTCTTCGGATTCGGCGGCATGGGCGGCAGTTCACGCCGGCGTAATTCACCCCGAAAAGGGCAGGATATCGGTCTCACCCTGACCCTGAATTTTGATGAAGCCTTCAGCGGGGCTGATAAAGAAATTTCCATCACCAGAGAAGAATATTGTCAGGTCTGCAAAGGAACCGGGTCTGAACCGGGCACCAGCACCAAAACCTGCTCTACCTGCGGCGGTCATGGAGAAGTTCGCCAGGTCCGCAATACTCTGCTCGGATCAATGGTGCAGGTCACCACCTGCCCAACCTGCGGTGGAAGCGGTAAGGTCGTTGAGCAAGCCTGCCACGCCTGTCGAGGTCATGGCTACGAAACCCGTACCATAAAAAAGACCGTGCCCATTCCAGCCGGGGTGGATAACGGCACACAGATCCGCCTGACCGGAGAAGGGCAACCCGGCAGCAACGGTGGACCACGCGGAAATCTTTATATAAAGATCAATGTTCGTCCTCATCAATACTTCCGGCGCAAGGAATTTGATATCCTGCTTGACCTGAATATCAACGTCTCTCAGGCTGCACTGGGGGCGGATATCATGGTTCCAACCATGCAAGGGGAGACCAAATTATCCATCCCAGCAGGAACGCAATCCGGAAAGATATTCCGTTTACGCGGAAAAGGGTTCCCCCACGTCCATTCCAACAGCGCCGGCGACCAGTTAGTAGTTATCGACGTGGATATTCCAAAACGATTGACCAAAGAACAGCGAGAATTATTCGAAAAGCTGGCTGATACTCTGGATAGTGAAGTACACCCCCAGGAAAAAAGTTTTATGGATAAATTGAAAGAGGTATTGGGTGGATAAACATAGTTGGGTTGAAGTATCGTTTTTACTCCCAGGCGAACAGGCTGAATCCGTTGCCGAGATTCTCAACCGCTATGCCCATCAGGGAGTGGTCATTGAACGCGATATGCAATCCAACGATAAAAATCAGATGAAAGTTTTTGCCTATCTGTTGGATGACAATACCCTGGAACACAACAAACTGGAGATCGAAAAAGCTATTTTCTATCTGGGGAAGATTCTACCAGTGCCTGCTCCAACCTACCGCCCGATACGCGATCAAGATTGGATGGCAGCCTGGCGGCAATTCTACAAACCCGTCGATATCGGACATAAACTTCTCATCATCCCCGCCTGGTATGATGAGAAGAAGATCGTTGATGCACGCATCCCCATCCGCATCAATCCCGGCATGGCATTTGGCACAGGCACCCATCCCACCACGCAGCTCAGTTTGGAATTACTCGAACACTACCTGCAGCCGGAACAAACCATGATCGATGTAGGCTGTGGGTCGGGCATTCTTTCTATCGCTGGAATTCTATTAGGAGCAACTCATTCTATTGCAGTGGATGTGAGTCAGGCAGCTGTGCTTTCCACTCACGAGAATAACGCACTGAACAAAGTAGAAGATAAGATTGAGGTCGCCAAAGCATCGGTCAGCGAGGTCAAAGCCGGAAACTTCTCCTATCAAAAAGCACCGCTGGTAGTCGCCAATATACTCCTCAAAGTTTTAGAAGACCTATTTGATATTGGCATGGGCGATCTGGTGAACGATGAAGGCATCCTGCTTATTTCGGGTATTCTGGTGGACCAGATGGACAGCATTGAAGAAAAAGCCCGGGCAAATGGGTTTACCCGGGTTGACAGCATCGTTCAGGATGACTGGGCTGGATTGGCTTTTAAGAAGAATTAGGCTTCTTCCGGTTCAATCACGAACTCGGTGGTGATTTGCGCCTTCCCCTTCAGGGTCGCTGCCACGGAACAATACTTCCCCTCCGATAATTCGATCGCTTTTGCGACATCTTTTTCATTCAAACCCCGTCCAGCCAGGATATATTTCAGATGAATCTTTTCAAAGGTCCATGGGGGGTCAGCTGCCTGTTCGGCAGAAACCTGTACTTCATACTTCGTCAGTTTGATCTTGCGTTTTTCCAGAATTCCAACCACATCCACCGAACTGCATGCCCCTAACGCCACCAGCATCAGTTCGGATGGTTTCATCCCAACTCCCTCATCCGGGGTAGATAATACCACAGAGTGGTTGGTCGAATCCACTCCCATAAATTTTTTTCCTTCTATCCACTTAACCACTGCATTTGCCATCTTGTTCTCCAAATTATTTTGATTTGCCGTCTTTATGATAATACAAATTATTCATTTCCATCCTCTTGACACAGAACGTATGTTCCGGTATATTATTAGTACATTTGTCCAACTATTTATTGAGGAGCGCGATATGGCACGCAAATCAGAAGGGCTAGGATCCAGGCATAAGAAGATCATGCGTTTTCTGATTGACTTTCAAAAAGAAAACGGCTATTCCCCTTCCATTCGGGAAATCGGGGAAAGCATTGATGTTAAATCAACTTCCCTGGTAGATTATTACCTGAACCAGCTGGAAGAAATGGGCTATATTTCCCGCGAGAATCATATCTCACGCAGTATTTGTATCAAGAAAGAGATCGAAAGCAAAGAATCACTGGCATCACGGGTTAGCGGTGCGGTTCAAAAAGCCGGCGAAACGATCGATGAATTACTGCAAATTCCAGTCATGGGTCGTATCGTCGCCAGTGAACCCATCCCCATGCCCGCTTCGGACATGAACTACTTTGATCCCGAAAGCAGTATCGAGATCGCCCGCAGTTTGTTGCCGGCAAAAGAAAAGATAGACGAGCTGTTCGCATTGGAAGTTCAGGGCGATTCCATGATCGATGCCATGGTAAATGACGGGGATGTCGTCATCATGAAACGTACCAACCAGGCTGCCAATGGAGAAATGGTAGCGGTGTGGCTGGATGATAAAGATGAAACTACCCTGAAGTACTTCTATAAAGAAACCAACCGCATCCGGCTGCAACCCGCCAACCCAAACATGGGTCCAATTTACATCAACAACCCTGCCAGTTTACGCATTATGGGCAAGGTGGTGATGGTCATCCGCCAGATCCAAAGTATCGCTGCATAACAAAAATCCCCTCACGGGGATTTTTTATTCCATTTTATAAGCGACCATTTCTTCACATTTTTTCCACATGGCTTGTTGTAACGCCTTATCATAAGTCTGCTGGGCACTCTGGATGGGTTTGCCCTCTTCAAAGTATTTTCCGTTCCATTTCGCCACTTCATCAGCCGATGCCAGATAGACAGAAGTACGCGCACCTTCTTCCAGGCTGATGCCCTGCATGTCAGGGAAAGCACTATGTAATACTTTGGTATCGACCGTACCAGGATGAAGACAATTGGCCGTTACGCCGCTACCTTCCAGTTTCTGTGCAAGGGCATAGGTAAACAATACATTGGCAAACTTAGAAAGCTTATATGCGCCCCATCCATGATAGGTAGCCGGATCATTTATCCTTTCCAAGTTCGGTTCACGAACATGATGAGCTATCGAAGTGACCGTGATGATACGAGCAGGCTGACTGGCTTTCAATTTATCCAACAGCAGCAACGTTAATAAGAACGGAGCCAATTGGTTTACGGCGAAAGTGAGTTCATATCCATCGCCGGATCGTTTGAAATCCGGACTATGAATCCCGGCATTATTGATCAGCACGTGCAGTGATTTTTCTTCCTCTTTGATCTGTTGTGCTAACCCGCGCACCGCATCCAGTGCGGCAAAATCGGCAACATAACCCTTCAATTCCGCATCCGCCTGCTTCCGCGTAATTTCCGCAATCGTTCGATCTACCTTCTCTTGACTGCGACCGTGGATAAGAACACGTGCACCTTGCAGCGCCAAGACGCGCGCTGTTTGTTTTCCGATACCAGCGGTTGAACCGGTTATCAGGATCGTTTTTTCTGTAGAGAACATTTATCGTTTACCCTGCTTTCCCTTATTGGCTGTAAATCGCTTCGACCAACAGATCAACATTAACCATTGGATTGCCGGCAGAATAGATAAAGCCACTCATTTCAATAACACCCAGGTCATCCAGAGTAGCAATCTTCTCAATGCGTCTCACCCCCACAATATTTCCGTTTGTGTCCTGTGCGACAACCGCGAGCCACACTTGTACTGTTTCCCCTGCGACACCGTTCACAAACACTCGCGCAGTAACCTGCCCTGTCAATCCATCTGCAGAGATCACCCGGGATTCATCCAGCAGGCTGGTCTCCACATAGCGATCTGCATTCTCCACCGGTAGCGCGGAAACCAATTGATAGCTATAACGATATGGCTCCGGAACCGGAGGAGGAAAATATGCTGAAAGCGGCAGCGCTGCGCCACTTGGGATCATGTTCAGTGGTGCAGCAGCAGTCTGAGCAGCTAAAACATTCGCCCCTTCATCTCCTATGGTTATTTCCACCAGCACATTTTCTACCGCGCTTTCATTTTCATTCTTCGCTTCCATAAAACACCACAGCCCACCACTCTTTTCTCGATAGCAATTCGGTTCTGATAAAAGAACCGGCGCAGGGGTGGATCCGGATATCACTTCAGCAGTGCTGGCGCTCTTGGGGGGGATCAATATTTGCATGCCAACCACCATCGCGTTCGGGTTGATCTCGGGATTAGCCTGGATCACGTCCGCCATATTGAGCCCATATAAAAGTGCGATACTCGACATGGTTTCCCCTGCCTGGACAATATGATAGTTGGGAGTTGGTGAAGGGGTGGGAAATGGTGTGGGCGTCAATTCAGCAGACCCATTCCCGGTCGCCAACACCGCAGTTTTTCCATAGGGGGTCAAATCTGACGCGCTGTAATCGGCTTGCGGTACATTACAAGCCGCCAGAAAGAAGACCAGACAAACCGGTAGAATTAAATTGCGTTTCATCAACAGGAAATTATACTTTTGGATAAATACTTTTATAATGGTATTAATAAAGTTTAAAGATTATGAATTATCCTAAACCGCACAACCTGGATGTCCCCCCGAAAGAGGAGCAATCACCCATCCAAAAAACTTTTCCCTCCTTCTTCGGACAATTCTATATGTCTCAGGGCTTTCGTGAAAAAGGGGTGATTTCTAACGATTGTGGACCGACCAGCCTGGCAATGATCATTAATGTTATTCTGGCACAAGAAAATATCCGGAATTTGAGTTTGCGCAAAGAAAACATCATCTACCAATCCCGTTTTCACTTTTGGGATCGCATTCCCACCAAATTACCCACGGTGGGAGGGGCTACCGCCCCATGGGGGATCGTTTCTGCTTTCAACCAGTGGATGTTGAAATTAGGGCTGTCATGGAGTGCCGAGCGCATCAGCGGGGCAGACCGGCATACCATCATCAAGAACATCATCTCAGGAAAATATATTTCTGCCTTGAAAGTGTGGAAGAATGGCGGTGCACACTGGGTCGATATCATCGATTTTTCATCTGAGGATAATATGGTGTACACCCTTGATCCCAATCCATATCTGGTCCACCTTCCACAGAATCGCCGGGTGCAAAAAGAAAGCTGGGATAAATTTGCATCAGACTGGCAAAGAAGAAAACCGTGGGGGTATTTGTTCGGTATCGACCGGGAACTGATCGTTTACTCACGCAATCTCTAAAAAATCATTCTGGTTTGATTGGTATAATTCGGGGATTGAACGAAAACTGAATTATTTGTGGAGTGATTATGAGTGACGCGCTGAAATTCCAGGAAATCATCTTAAAACTGCAGGATTATTGGTCTAAAAACGGTTGTTTGATCTGGCAACCCTACTACACCCAGGTAGGAGCCGGCACCATGAACCCTGCTACTTACCTGCGTGTCATAGGTCCCGAACCCTGGAACGTAGCATATGTAGAGCCATCCGTCCGTCCCGATGACGGGCGTTATGGTGAAAATCCCTACCGCTTGCAACAGCACTATCAATTTCAGGTCATTCTAAAACCCGATCCGGGCAATCCACAAGAATTGTATCTGAATTCCTTGCAAGCCCTTGGAATAGATCCGCTTGAACATGACATCCGCTTTGTAGAAGATAACTGGGAATCTCCCGCACTGGGAGCCTGGGGATTGGGTTGGGAAGTGTGGCTGGATGGGCAGGAAATCACCCAATTCACCTATTTTCAGCAAGCCGGGGGGATCGTACTGGAACCCGTCTCGGTGGAGATTACCTATGGATTGGAACGGATCGCCATGGCATTACAGGGCAATTACAACTTCCGCACGATCCAATGGAACGATCGATTCACCTACGGAGATGTGAACTATCAGGGTGAAAAAGAGCACAGTATCTATTACTTTGAAAAGGCGGATGTGGATAGCCTGCGCACGATGTTTGACCTTTTCGAAAAGGAAGCCAACGCCTGCCTTGAAAATGGGCTGGTATTGCCAGCGCATGACTATATTCTAAAATGCTCCCATACCTTTAATATTCTGGATACCCGTGGGGCAGTCGGGGTAACTGAACGACAGGCACTTTTCTCCCGTATGCGCGATCTGTCTCGTAAGGTAGCGACCGAGTATCTCAAACAGCGCGAGGAATTGGGATTCCCCTGGCTGGAAAAGAAGGTCACCGGGCAAGAGAGCGAGCAGGACGCGCAACTTTCCCTGGATGGCGCGGTGGCAGATCTACCCACTGAGCCGCAATCTTTCCTTTTCGAGATCGGTACTGAAGAATTACCCGCCCAAGATTTGAGTGACGCCCTGGCTCAACTCCATCAGAATACGATTGCCATATTAGATGGATTGCATCTTGGTTATGACAGCGTAAAAGTGATGGGAACTCCCCGCCGGTTGGTTATTTTTGTTAATAAACTGAACGCCAGCCAACCCGATATCCGTGAAATCGTCAAGGGTCCGCCAGCCGCCAATGCTTTTGATGCACAGGGAAAGCCCACCAAAGCGGCAGAGGGATTTGCGCGCGGCAAAGGGGTCAAAGTGGAAGATCTCAAGATTACCGAGATGGACGGTGGCAGTTATGTGACCGCAGAAGTGTTCAATAAAGGGAAACCTGCCATGCAGGTTTTGCCTGAAGCACTTGAAACAATGCTCGCCGGCATCCGCTTCAACAAATCAATGCGCTGGAATGAAAGCAACGTCGCATTCTCGCGTCCTATCCGCTGGTTGTTAGCTCTATACGGGGATAATGTCATCCCCGTACGCTATGCAGATTTGAATGCCGGCAACATCACCCGTGGGTTACGATTCCACGAACAGGACGCGGTCGAGATCGATGATGCCGCCCACTATTTTGAGTTTATGAAATCTCAGGGCATTATCCTGGATGTGAATGAACGCCAACAAGCTATCACCAACCAGGTAGAACAGTTATGCAGCAGCATCCATGCCGACAAGGATTTGGATGAAAAGTTGGTAGAAGAAGTGAATAATTTAGTGGAGGCGCCCACCGCATTGTTGGGAAATTTCTCGAAAGAACATCTGGAATTGCCCAAAGAAGTTTTGATCGATGTAATGAAAAAACATCAGCGCTATTTTCCCATGGTTGCACCGGATGGAAAAATGCTTGCGAATTTCGTCACCATCCGTAATGGAGATGATCAGCACCTATCAATCGTCGCGCGTGGTAATGAAGAAGTCATCAGCGCCAGATTCAAAGATGCTGCATTCTTCATCAATGAGGATCGCCAGCACGATCTCGAATGGTTCCGGCTCAAACTGGGCACACTCACCTTCCATCTGGCACTGGGATCCATGCTGGATAAAAACCGGCGGATCGAAAAAGTGGTCGATGACCTTCTGCCCCAATTCAAACTCAATCTAATTCAAGCCGACGCTGCAAAACGGGCTGCTTTTCTTTGCAAAGCCGATCTGGTGACCAATATGGTCGTTGAGATGACATCCCTGCAAGGGATAATCGGGAAATATTACGCCAGTCTATCCGGAGAAACAGAAGACGTGGCAATAGCCATTGAGGAACAATATTATCCACGTTTTGCAGGGGATCGAGCTCCCACCTCAAAGCTTGGGCTTATCGTCGGACTAGCCGACCGCTTGGATTCCCTGGCCGGGCTATTCGCGGCACAAATGGCGCCCAGCGGGACAAAAGATCCCTTCGCGCTACGCCGTGCAGCCATCAGCATTATTCAAAATCTGATCGAATGGGAATTGGATTTCAATGTTGAACAAGGCTTGAGAACGGCCACGAAATACCTACCGATCAAAATGGAAACCACCGATTTTGCTGCTTGTGTCGATTTTGTCAAGGGACGTCTTTCAAATTACCTGCTCGACAAAGGATTCCGCTACGACATCGTCTCCTCCGTTGAAGAAACACTCGGCATCACCCCCTATCGCGCCTTTGTTGCAGCGCAACAGCTTTCAAACTGGGTAGCGCGGGAAGATTGGCTTGAGATCCTGCAAGCATTCTCCCGCTGTGTTCGCATAACCCGCGAGCTTGAGACGCAATTTTCCGTTGATCCCGCACTGCTCGCCGATAAGGAGGAAAAGCAATTATACGATGCGGTGAAGGCGTCGCTTTCAACCGAACGCCAGGCTGGATCCGTCGATGATATGCTGAACGCATTTATGCCGCTGATCCCCACCGTCAATGCGTTCTTCGATAAAGTCCTGGTGATGGCAGAAGAACAAAAAATTCGCGAGAATAGGCTGGGATTGCTCCAACAAATTGTCAGCCTTTCTCAAAACGTGGTCGATTTCTCGAAACTAGAAGGATTTTAGGATGGCACAGGTTGAAAAAGTTGAAAACGTGAGCTTTCCCAATCCAAAAGACGGATATTTGAAAACACTGGAAATCTTGCCGGAATTGGGAATGGATATCTGGAAGACCCGCGAGATCGCCAACCTCATCTTAGCCCGCAAAAAAAAGAAGGATCACCAGATCCAGTGCAACATCATCTTCAATCTCAATAACACGGTCAGCATTACCCTGGAATCAGAACAGGAGAATGAGGTGGACCTGCAATCGTTGGCTGAACAGATCTTCAACGCTATTGCGACATAGATTTTTGGGATGTTGCATTCCACAAAGTTTTTGATCCATGTCCCCACCTCCGTGGTATTGACCGGGCATCTTTCTGTTCCGACATCATTCTGCTCCTATAATTAAAGTAAGTTGAGTTTTTATGAATAATATCGAAGAGATCAAAGCAAGGATCGATATCGTTGACCTGGTTTCTGAAACCGTTAAATTACGCCGGGCTGGAAAAAACTATACGGGTTTTTGTCCATTTCATGCCAATACCCGCACTCCAGCATTTGTAGTATTCCCAGATTCCGGCACCTGGCGATGTTTTGGGGAATGCAATGAGGGCGGAGACATTTTTAAGTTTGTTATGAAAAAAGAAGGGTGGGACTTTCCCGAAGCATTGCGCTACCTGGCAGAGAAAGCGGGCATCACTCTTGAACCCGTAACCCCCAAGAAAAAAGAAGAGAACGAATATATTGAAAAACTGCGCAGTATTCTCGAAGATGCGGTTATTTTCTTTCGTCATCACCTTACCCAGACAGAAAACGGGAGACAAACCTTATCCTATTTAAAACAGAACAGACTTTTGAACGATAAAACAATTGAAACCTTCGAGCTAGGGTACGCCCCCAATGCCTGGGAAGCCATGCTGGATCATTTTCATAATAAGGGAATTAATGATAAAGCATTACTTGACTGTGGCTTGATCACCAAACGCAACGAAGCAGATGGATACTATGACCGCTTTCGTAATCGTGTTATTTTCCCTATTCGTGATGCCTCACAACGTATTTGTGGATTCGGCGCCAGGGCGCTCTCCAACGACGATATGCCGAAATATTTGAATTCACCACAAACGTTAATCTTCGATAAAAGTGCATTGTTATTTGGATTAGATAAAGCCCGCAAACCAATTCGCACGGCAGATCAGGTGATTATCGTTGAGGGATATTTTGATGTGATCGGGCTATATCAAGCTGGTTTCCAAAACGCCGTATCCCCGATGGGAACTGCGTTGACTCCGGTGCAGATGCGACATGTCAAACGCTATACCCGAAAGATCGTCCTGGCTCTAGATCCCGATTCTGCAGGGGAAAAAGCTACTTTGAAAGGACTTGAAGTAGCCCGCGAAACCATGGACCATTCCGCGGAGTTCGTGTTCGATCCGCGCGGATTGGTGCGTAGTGAAGCACGCCTCGACGCAGATATTCGGGTTTGTTCTTTGCCTGATGGTCTGGATCCTGATGAAATCGCCCTGCAGGATGCTGCTCGTTGGCAGACCGTTGTCGAAAATGCCAAACCGATCATTACCCATGTGATTGACACTCTCACTGCCGGAAAGGACCTGGAGGATCCCAAAACAAAAAGTGAGATTGCAGAAAAAGTGATCCCCTTGATAAAGGATGTTCCGAATGCAGTTGAACGGGATACCTACCGCCAGCAACTCGCGAAAATTCTGCATGTCAGTGAGCAATCGCTATTTTCCGTTTCAGAGGTGCAATATCTCAATAAGAGACGCCCGAGAAGACAAAAAATGGCGCTGGAACCTGATTCCCTGGAAACGCAGGTCAAAGCTGAACGCAATAAATTCTATAATCTCGAAAAACACATCCTCCTACTCCTCGTGAAAAAACCGGATATGGTCTATGATCTGGATCGTTATCTCAAGAAAAACGATCTTCAGCCCATTTCCGAAGAGGACATGGAATTTGGCGATTTGCAGTTAGTGTTATCGCTCATATTGGATTCGTTAAAACAGATCGATACGGCTGCAGAAGAATATATCGATGCAAAGCTACCTGAAGATATGACCTGGTTAAAAACCGATAGCGAAGAGCTCATTCTTAAACCGGAAAATATCACGCAGAATCATCTTTTTACCGATCTGGTGCAAACATTTCTTAATTTACGGAAAAATAAAGTGGTTGAAAAAATAAACAGCCTCTCCATGTTGCATAGTTCTAGCGAAACCGAACCGGGCAATCTGGATATGTCCATGATCCAAAGAGAATTGCTGGAAAGCATTAAAATGCGTGCTACGCTCGATAGAGTTTTATCGTCCCCTCTGATTGGTGATTAATTTCTTCATGTATAATTCATTTATGACCTCACACGAATCCATTTTGCAAAAAGGGGTTACTATTTCTGAATCGAATTACCTGCATTCTCATATTTCTTTTCAAATGATGGTGTCGAATAATGTCTGATTACATTGATGACGAATCCGATGATGAATTAGAATCCATTTCTTCTGCAGAAGATAATGATAGTTTTGACGACGCGCTTGATGAAGCCGCCGACAAACACTCCCCCGCATTGGAATATTCGGAAGATCCTGTAAGGTTGTATCTAAAAGAAATAGGTCAAATTGACCTATTGGATGCCACCAATGAATTTCATCTTTCCACTCGTATTGAGGCTGATCGCCGCATTCGCAAACTAACCAATCAGATGCTGGCAAAAAAAGATGGTGAACAGGAGACTATTTACCAACAAGTTTTCCTGCAAATTTGCAGGGACCTTTCCATTTCTTATGCCAATGTGGAAAGTGTCACCGCCACCAAACCCGGATTGAACTTTCCCGATTTCAGTCTTATCCTTACCGAAGCACAAATGCTGCGTTCTCGCTGGAACATGGAAATTCCTTCCTATACCAGAGATTATCTGAACACTTTTTGGCGGCAGAAGTTTTCTTCAGATGATTCATTGACAAATGAATTATTGACAGGGCTGATTCAAGAGATATATGCAATCTTCCTGGCATGCTACCTACTGCCTGAAAATGTTGCCCAGGAATTACTCGAATACTACAGTGAGCAGCAACGCATCCCACGTTCAAATTTTTTCCAAAATCGGTTCCCGGAAGAAGCTGATTTAAAACAGATCATATCGGAGATCCATGGACTCTCCTACGAAGCCACCCAAGTATTGATTCGCGCCAATTTACGGTTGGTAGTCAGTGTGGCGAAGAAATATCTCGGACGCGGCATTTCTTTACTCGATCTCATTCAAGAAGGCAATCTGGGATTGCTGCGTGCGGTATCCAAATTCGATCCCACGCTGGGATATAAATTCAGCACCTACGCCACCTGGTGGATCAGGCAATCTATCAGCCGTCATATTGCCGAACAAGCGCGCACCATTCGCATCCCGGTGCACCTTTTTGAATCCATCTCCAAACTACTGCGCATCCAGCGCAAATTAACCCAGAATCTGAACCGCGACCCCACCTTTGAGGAACTGGCACTGGAATCAGAATTCATCGAGAAACATGATGCTGACCGCATTAAGGAAGCTTTGCAATCCGATCAGTCTGTTCCGAAACAGCTGATGACAAAGTGGAAAAACGCGTCGCAAAAAGTACAGCAGATCATGAAGTCTGCCGAGGAACCCATCTCATTGGAATATCCGGTTGGTGACGAGGATAGCAGCCAACTGGGTGATTTTATTGAAGATATTGATGCTATCGAGCCAATGGATGCCGCCGCCAAGGAGATGTTAAGAGAACAGGTACAATCAGCGCTTTCCGCGTTATCGGAACGCGAGCGTCAAGTTTTAGAGCTTCGTTTCGGGTTATTGGATGGAAAAGACCATACCCTTGAAGAGGTGAGCAACTATTTCAATGTTACCCGCGAACGCATCCGCCAAATTGAAGCGAAAGCATTACGGAAGCTGCGCCATCCTTCGCGCAGCCGTGATTTAAGAGAATATTTATCCTAAAACCATGCGTCGCGATTGCTTGCGAGCCCCTATGAACCATGTTATAATCTCGGCGCGTACAAAAAGCTACTCCAATTGTTTTTCCCCAAGTTATTACAAGGGAGCATAAAACCCCAAAAGGACTCTTAACTCATTATTCCTGTTTTCAGCCTAACAGCGGGTAGTAATTTTAATCAAACTCAATTCATGGAAAGTAAAATATGATCACGATTGCAGAACTGGAAAATAAACCTTTAGTTGAACTTCGCAACATGGCAAAGGAAGCCGGCATAGAAAATGCCATGCTCCATAAAAAAGAATACCTGATTGTAAATATCGCTCAATACAGTGCTCAGCAAGAGGGGCGCGATATGGGCGGAGGGATTCTCGAAATCATGCCGGAAGGGATCGGTTTTCTCCGGCAGGATTACCAGATGGGCAAGAATGATATTTATGTTTCACAAGCCCAGTTGCGTCGCAATGAACTACGCAATGGAGATATGGTTTTTGGAGATATCCGCCCTCCGCGCGAATCGGAACGCCATTATGGATTGGTTCACGTCGAAAGCATCAACGGCATCCCCGTTGCTGAAAATGAAAAACGGATCAAATTCGAAGATCTTACTCCCATTTTCCCGGACCAACGCTTTAACCTTGAAACTCCGCGTAACGTACTTTCCAACCGGGTCATAGATATGATTGCACCGATTGGAAAAGGACAGAGAGGGATGATCGTTTCTCCCCCCAAAGCGGGAAAAACCACCATTATGAAAGAAATTGCCAATGCAATTTCCACCAACAACCCCGAAGTTGATTTGATGATCAGTCTGATCGGTGAACGTCCAGAAGAAGTCACTGACATGGATCGTTCGGTAGAAGGAGAAGTAATAGCTTCTACATTCGACGAACCGGTTACCTCCCATGTGCGTACTGCTGAAATCACTTTGAACCGTGCAAAACGACTGGTCGAGAATGGGCATGATGTGGTTATTTTGATGGATTCTTTGACTCGTCTGGCACGTGCTTATAACCTGGTGGTCAATCCATCCGGACGGACGCTCTCCGGCGGTATGGACCCCTCTGCACTTTACCCGCCCAAACGATTCTATGGAGCTGCCCGTAACATTGAAAATGGTGGCTCGTTAACCATCATCTCTACCGCGTTGGTAGATACCGGTTCTCGTTTAGATGATGTCGTATACGAAGAATTCAAGGGAACCGGCAATATGGAATTACACCTTTCCAGAAGATTGCAAGAACGAAGAATCTTCCCTGCTATTGATATCGAACGCTCCTCCACACGCCGTGAAGAGCTGCTTCTCAGTCCTGATGAATTGCAGAAAGTCTGGCTGATGCGTCGGATGTTCCTGCAAATGATCGGTCAACCACCGCAGGGAGGAGGGATGGATATCGCCATCGCTACAGAAGCGATCTTGCAAAGGCTGGAAAAAACGAAAAACAATATGGAATTTCTTTCCACCCTAACGGAGGGAATTTGAGCAACTCAACAACAAATTCTCCACAGAACGATCAAGATCGCGATAATGAACAGCAGATCAAGAAAAAACCTCGCACCATCCTTACGATTGTTACCTGGATTATTGCAGTTCTGATGATCGCCCTCATGGGCACGACCGTTTATCAATACTTTAGAGGTGCCTCGATCCTTGATATCTTTGGAATAAAGCTAAGCCAAAGCATTTCGGATGATTCAGCCGCAGCTCTACCCACATTTTCTGCTGACAACAGCTACCAATCCCTTAAACGAGATGCAAACGCCGATACTGTTTTGCCTACCGGATATCGAAAGAAACCGGTTAATTACACTGTTGAATCCGGGGATTCGATCTTCGGAATTGCACAGAGTTTCGAGCTTGAGCCCGAAACGGTTTTGTGGGCAAATTATGACATCCTGAACGATGATCCTCACTTAATTTCAGTGGGGCAGGACCTCACCATTCCCCCCATCGATGGTATTTTATATAAATGGCAGGACGGGGATACTTTAGAGAAAGTAGCAGAAAAGTATCACGCCAACGTTGAAGACATCCTGCTTTTTCCGGGCAATGATCTCGATATGACCAACCCCACTATAGCAGCAGGAACGTTTGTGATGATCCCGGGTGGTTACCGTGAATACGAAACCTGGGTAGTTCCTTCGGTTGCCAGCACCGATGCCGGTGTAAATTCCACCATCCTTGGTCCCGGTGGTTGTACGACTTCAGGAGGTGGCTATGTTGGCACCTACACGTTCATATGGCCCACCTCCTATCGTGTGATAAGTGGTAATGACTATTGGAGTGGGCACCAGGCACTTGACATGATGTGCTACCTTGGCGATGGCATTTTTGCAGCCGATTCCGGCGTAGTCGTTTATGCCGGCGCGATCAGCGGTGGATACGGGAACATGGTGATGATCGATCACGGCAATGGCTATGCCACCTTATACGCTCACTTGAGTTCGATCAATGTCACCTGCGGTCAAAGTGTCTATCAAGGACAGGTGATCGGCGCCTGTGGTTCTACCGGGAATTCGACCGGAGCTCACCTGCACTTCGAAATTCGCCTCAACGGGGGAATGATCAATCCCTGGCAGGTGATCCAATAGACCTTGGTAATAAAGGAAATATCAATAAAAGGCACTTCTTTTAAAAAAGAAGTGCCTTTTATTTATCAATCCGGCCCTTCTCAAAGAATGTCGGGGGGATTGATTTCCACATGCCAGTCATCCAATTTCAGATGATCGAGGACGAGATTGAGGTCCTTCCCGCGCAGCAGGATCTGTTGCCGGTATGCTCCTCTGATCTTAGGGAAAAATGGCGGCGTCGGACCACTTATATTTATTCTCGACTCGACTCCCATGGTCGCCGTCACCTGCCTGATTTGATAAGCCAGGTCTTGTGCTTTTCGATAAGTAACTTTTTCATCCGGATGGCGAAATTCCAGGCGCACTAATTCGTTGAACGGCGGATAACCCAATTTTCTTCTCTGGGTGATTTCATCATTATAGAATCCTTTGAAATCATGAGCTGCTGCCCTGCGGATCACATAATGTTGCGGTTGATAAGTTTGCATCACTACATGACCGCCTAATGGGCTGCGTCCTGACCTGCCCGCAACCTGGGTCAATACTTGAAAAGTCCTTTCAGTTGCCCGGTAATCAGGGAAATTCAACCCCACATCTGCCAGGATTATGCCCACCAATGTTACCAGAGGAAGATCCAATCCCTTCGCCAGCATTTGTGTTCCGATTAAAATATCGGCATGATGGTTTGCAAAATGGGATAAAAGTAATTCTTCTGCTCCCCTTTGATGGGCGGTATCTGCATCCCAGCGCAAGACGCGCGCTTGGGGGAAAACAGAAGAGATTTCTTTTTCTACCGTTTGAGTGCCACTGCCATATTGGCGAATTTGTTCCTTCCCACAAGCAGGGCATTTTTCTGGGCTGGAGCGTACGTACCCGCATGAGTGGCAGACTAACCTGTTCCTGTCAGCATGCCAGGTAAGCGGCATATCACAGCGTGGACAGCGCAGTACATTCCCGCAATCACGACAGAAAACATAAGAAGCACTACCGCGGCGATTCAGAAACAAAATGGCTTGTTGATCATGGTTTAAAACAGATTGCAATGAAGATTGCAGTGCCCTGCTCAACAATGAACGATTTCCCTGGCGCAATTCATTCCTCATATCCACCGTTTGTACGAATGGCAGAGGAAGAGACGCCGCAGTTTCTCCGTCATTCTCAATCTTTTTAACCTCGGTGGGAAAGCTTTGTTTTTTCAATTGAAGATATTCCTGATGGGCAAGAATCCTATCAGGCAGATGGACAATTGGCCATCCCTCACTCTGTGCTTTAAAATACAGGCTGATGTCCGGTGTCGCTGAACCGAGGATGATCCCGCTATTGGTCAATTTTGCATAAGCGATGGCACTGTATACCGCATCATATGTTGGGGCAAAGTCATTCTGGTAAAAAGAGGAATCGTGGAATTCATCGATGACGATTAACCCGAGGTTGGGAAGGGTTGTAAAAAGTGCGCTTCGTGGACCAATGATGACCGATATTTTGCCCATTCTTGCCCGCCGCCAGGTATCGTAGCGCTCTCCAGCAGACAACCGTGAATGTACCAGCCCTACTCGTCCGGGAAAACGTGCCATAAACCTTTTTACGGTTTGTGGTGTCAGTGAGATCTCCGGCACCAGCACGATCACTTGCCTGCCCTGTGCCAGCGTATTTTCTACCGCGCGCAAATATAATTCGGTTTTTCCCGATCCCGTCACCCCGTGTAATATGAGCGGTACCTGCATCACATTATTCTTCAAATATTTTTCAATCTGGGACCAGGCCTGCTTTTGAGCAGAGGTGAGATCAGGGACGCTGGCTGGTTCCACCTCAATATCCTTCAAAGGATCCCGCCAGATCTCTTCTTCTCCAAGATGAACGAACCCTTTATCTTCCAAGAATTTCAAGTCGCCCGCATTTGCGCCTGATGAGGCATATACCCATGAGACATTAACCGGGATCGCTTCGTTCACCAGAAACTCGACCGCTGCTTTTTTTCTTTTATAGGCATTGCTGTTGATCTTACCCAGTTGCTCTTTCTTTTTACTCACTTCTTGGGGAGAAACGGCAATCTGCGCAGTACGAATCGTTTTCCGGTTTACACGTGCGTCGGGTAGCACAGCTTTACTGCTTATAATCCCTTTCTTCATGAGACCCTGCAATGCATATTTCCAGTTCATGTGCGAAAAAGCTGCCCTGATCTGCCGGGCTCTTAACTCACCAGATTTTTGGATCTTCCGCACGAGCAATTTTTGTGTTTCGGAAAGAGTAATGTTGTCGAATTCACCCGATAGCAGGAAATATGCCACATCCGCCAATTGATTCAACCCGGGTGGTAACATCATGTGAATGCAATTCGAAATGGCGGTATGATAATACCTTGCCATCCGGGCGGCTATTGCCAGTTGAGCCTGATTCAGTGCCGGTTCGCTATCCAGAATTCCGATGATCTTTTTTACTTCTTTTACATCCGTGGATGGTAAAAGTTCCATCACTACAGCCTGTGCTTTTAAATTTCCAAATGGCACGACGATCAGGCAGCCTGCCTGCAACCCCTCTATATGTGGTGGTACTTCATAATCATACAGATCATGAATACCCGGTACATTGACTGCCACACGAGCGATGGAATTCATTTCTGGTGATTCACTCCAATAATCTCGATGGCAGCGGACCCATATCCCACCACCGATGAAAAATCCCCTGTCTCATCCCCGGATGTGCGGTAATTGAGAACCTGCACCTTTGAGGCGCCCAACAATTGGGAAATTCGCAAAACGGTTGCTACCGCTCCTGCCCCACAGGCAAAACCCTTCCCTTTTCTCTCTGCCTCGAGCACCTGGTCTGGAGCAAGGTTCTCGATCCGTCGCAGCATTTCCCTGTCAAACATATTCGCTGTCTTCTGTTCATAAAAATGGGAGAGATCGGTACTGGCTATGATCAGGGCATTGCTATCTTTGAGAACAGCAGTGGCTGCTTGAGCGATCATTTCAATTTTTTGCGGATCGTGCGTTCTGACCATGACAGGAAACAAGTGAAACTTTTCATCCAGGGCAACCTGCAAAAACGGGAGCTGTATTTCAAGAGAGTGTTCCCCGTCGCGGGATAGTTCGGCAATAAAAAGCTCTTTTTCTGCCAATTTCTGTTCGAAATCACGCAATAGCTCTCGCTCAACAGGAATGATTCCCAGTGGTGTCTGATATGCACTATGACGGGTGGTGAGCAATTCTTCCGGGGTGTAGGCATGAAATGGAGAAAATATCGCCACGATGTCAAATTGCATCCCCTGCACAGCCCGATAAGCATAAGCGGCGGTCGGTCCCGAATAACGATATCCTGCATGGGGAGCTACCAAGCCGATCACTTTTCCCTCAATTGCCGGCAAATTTGCCCGCGACAGGTAACCGGTTATTTCCTGCTGTAACTCAACCGGTCGGTCAGAATACCAGGTTCCTGCAATGGGCGAAGGGCGGATATCAATTTCACCATTGAACATTTTAGCCTCCTATCTCAATTATAGCGGGTGCGATAAGAAGAAGAGGGAAGGTTTTTCCTTCCCTCTCTGAGAACAGGCAAACATCTTTATTAATATGGGTAATATCGATGGGGGTTGACGCGGCTACCGTTATAACTCATTTCATAATGCAGGTGAGGACCGCTGGAATTTCCGGTGCTCCCCATGGCACCGATAAGCTGCCCACCAAAATTGACGTAATCCCCACAATTGACATACACTTCACTCAAGTGAGCATAGAGGGTCTGCCATCCATTTCCATGATCGAGCACGATCACGTTACCATAACCCCAGTCATTCCACCCGGCATACACTACCACACCAGCATCCGCTGCATAGATCGGATTCCCCAGATCACCTCCGATGTCAATACCCCAGTGGTTTACTTCTGGTGAGAATTCATAACCAGAAATGAATGTTTCAGATGTTGGCCACACAAAAGCCTCGCTTCCGATCGGACCGCTGTACACTGCTTCGCAATGACCCGGACCTAGAATTCTGGATGTGGCGGGATCATCCCGATTGAAGAGAGCAGCCGACCAGTCATAATAACTACGCGACCCTCCCGGCGCAAAGATCAAAGTACCAACCGCAATATTGGGATAAGCATAATCTCCGATGGTCTCATAACTCAAATTGTTACCAGGCCACTCAATGATGTCTGCGGGAGTGACATGCAAGCCAGTTGCGACCCCATTCAACCCGTCCCCTTCCTGCCAGCGATAGGTGGTACCGTCTGCCGGGTAAATATCCAGTACCTGCCCGGGATAGATGGCAGCCGGATTATCGAGCAGCACATCATAGTTGCACCAAAGAATAGTTTCCGGTTCAAGCCCAAATTTGTCGGCAATGCCGATCAGCGTATCCCCGGCAACCACTTCATATTTCACAACATCATAGCGGGAAGAGGCTGTTTCATGGACATCTGTGCTGATATCCGAAGAACGAGAAATACCCTCAACCGGAGCGACCCCTTCATAGGCAGGCAACACCAACTCGGATGAATCCACCACTTCTGTGGAAACATACAAACCTCCAGCAGCAGTTTGGGCTTGTTCTTCTTTTAGAAAGAAGGTCTTCATCACCCAGATGACCAATCCGACCATCACGATGGTTAATAAAACAGTACTGAATTTAGAAACAAAATCATTCAACCCAATTTTTTGAACACGTTTCCAGAATTTATCCCAAATGGTTAAAAAACGAGGGGTTTCTTCAGGCTGATTTTGTTTATTAACTTCTTGCTTTTCATCAACATCATGCGATGTTATATTTTCGTCCATTCTTACCTCGATGCGCCATCATAACATGGTGATTTTTTATGGTCAAGCGCCCGGAAGACCATTAATTTTCGTAATTGAATGTAAAAAGATATAATCATGCTATGACCGAAATGAAAATAGAAGAAATTATAGGAAAATTCTTATTACAAAATGGATTAAGCATTGCTACCGCAGAATCCTGCACGGGTGGACTGATTGCAAACCGGATCACCGATATTCCAGGCTCTTCCGAGTACTTTTTAGGAGGCGTAGTTAGTTATTCTTACGGAGCCAAGATGAATTGGCTCGGGGTGAAAGAAAAGACCCTTGCCGATTTTGGCGCGGTCAGTCAGGAGACGGTCCGCGAGATGGCATTAGGACTGGTGCAAATGCTTGATCCGATTTGCGATCCAGCGCGTTTAATGACAATTGCAGTTTCAGGCATTGCCGGTCCGGGCGGAGGAACTTCGCTCAAACCGGTTGGAACAGTGTGGATGGCTTGGGCATTTAATGGGAAGGTGAATACTTCATTGTTTCAATTTCACGGAGAGCGAACATCCGTTAAAGCACAAAGCGCCGACCAGGCTTTGAACGGCGCTTTACAATTCCTGCAAGAAGAACTCGGAAGCTAATTCGTTTCGCCTAATCTCGCTCTTTCTTCAGCGATAATACCGGCATCCAATTTTTTGAACAAGGGGGTGGGCTTTTCAAATTTACTCCCGGGTTGCAAAGTACTGGCTTTCCATTCCCCTGTTGCAGGGGAGGGATCGTACCGTAAAATGGTATGCTGCCCTAACTCATCTTTTATCGTTTCCGTAAATTGTGAGCCGAACAATCTTGTACTATTCCCGAAGAATTCGTGCAATTGTTGGCTGGTAAAAGGCAAGAAGGGTGCGAACATGATCTTCAAAGAGTCAATTGCCTTCATCGCTACAAAAATCGCTCTGGCAGCAGCTTGTTTATCTTCTTTTATGGTCATCCAGGGTGCGGTCTGGTCAAGATACTTATTGACCTCACTGGCAAGGCGCATCACTTCTGCCAGGGCAGCCCGCAGATGCACCTGACCCAGCTCTTTCCCGACGCTATCAAAGCCAGCTTCAATGGTTGCCAGCAGAGTTTCATCAACTTCGTTCAATTGCCCGGGGTCGGGCACGACACCCTCCCAATATTTATAAGCAAAAGAAAGCACACGATTGGCCAGGTTGCCCCAGGTAGCCACCAGTTCATCATTATTACGATGGTAAAACTCTTCCCAATCCCAATCGGAATCCCGAGATTCTGGCATAATGCTGGTAAGGTAATATCGGAAGGCATCCGGATCATAGCGCGATAGGAAATCTTTTCCCCATACTGCCCAGTTACGGCTACCGGAGATCTTCTTCCCTTCCAAATTGAGAAATTCATTCGCCGGAACGTCATAAGGCAACACAAAATCTTGTGTTTTTTCTTCTTTAAAAAGTTCATCGAATCTGGTCCCACACCCGATCAGCTCGGCTGGCCAGATAATGGCGTGAAAAGGTATGTTGTCCTTCCCGATGAAATACAAGGTCTTGGCATCCCTATTTTTCCACCAATCGCGCCATGCATCTTTATCCCCTTCTAAACCACTCCATTCAATGGAAGCGGATAAATAACCAATGACCGCTTCAAACCACACATACAGGCATTTGCCATCCCAGCCTTCCAAAGGTACCGGGATACCCCAATCCAGATCGCGAGTGATGGGGCGCCCATGCAGTCCTTCGGTCTGGATCTGGCCCAGTGATTGGCGCACCACATTGGGGCGCCAATAATCCTGTCGCTGGCTCAAGAACTCCACCACGCTATCCTGTAATTTACCCAGGTCCAGGAAAAAATGTTCCGTCTCACGCAATTCAGGGGTCGACCCATCGATCTTGCTGCGTGGATGGATCAGTTGGGTGGCATCCAACAAATTACCGCAGTTATCACATTGATCACTGCGCGCGCCCTCAAAACCGCAGATGTAACATGTTCCTTCCACATAGCGGTCGGGCAAGAAACGATTTTGGGAAACGGAATACCACTGGGATTGTTTTTCTTTATACAGATATCCGTTTTCCAACAGTGCGGTAAACATCAATTGCGATACATTGAAATGATTGCTGGTATGAGTGGAGGTAAAAAGATCATAGGTTAAACCCATGCTCTGAAATAGTTCTAGAAAACCTTCATGAAAACGCTGATAAACTTCCAATGAAGTGGTCCCTTCAGCGTCTGCCCGTACCGTGATCGGCGTACCATGCGAATCACTGCCTGAAACCATGAGAACGTTGTCGCCTTTCAGGCGGTGATATCTGGCGATGATATCGGCAGGTAAATAGGACCCTACCAGATTCCCGGCATGAATTTCAGCATTGGCATAAGGCCAAGCAACAGCGACAAGCACATTTTCGGACATAAATCCTCTCCCAATCAGAATAATCTCGATTTTATCATGAAGATTTAGCATCTCATGGGGGGTACTGCAGAATAGTGGTTAACCAAAAGGATCTGGCGAGGTTATTTCGAAAGGCTTGACGTGAATTTCAATTATGTATACAATCAAGCCGTATTGTATTCTGGTGTCCTCTCCCCGGATAGAAGGACACAATGGCGAAACCGGTGCTCTAGGAATAGAAAGTCCGGTGCTGTCCCGCAACTGTAAGGTTACCAAACCAAGCCAGGTCGACCGCCAGAATGAAAACAACTCACACACTCTCGTGGATAGGAGGTGACCGGTGCCCATAACTTACCAAGCATGATCTGTCAAATAGCGGCAGATTTTTCATTTTAAGTTACACGGAGAACAATCATGAAAAGAAAATTTTATATTTTTCTATCTTTCGTTGTCATTGGTTTAACCCTGGTCGGTTGTGGCACTGCTCCTTCTGAAGGAACCGTCGCAGAACAAACAGCAGAAATAAGCCTGGTGGATGGGCTCGGACGTACGGTTACGTTAAGCAGTCCGGCAACCAGCATTGTCTCATTATCTCCTTCCAATACCGAACTGCTTTATGCGGTGGGTGCAGGGGATATGATGGTAGGCAGAGATTCCTTTTCCGATTATCCGGAGGGGGTAAGTGATCTGCCAGATATCGGAGGCGGCTATTCTGAATATAACCTCGAGATGCTGGTCGATATGGATCCTGACCTGGTGTTAGCCGCCGAGATCAACACAGCCGAATTGGTGCAATCCATTGAAGACCTTGGTATTACGGTTTTCTACATCAGCAATCCAATTGTACTGGATGACCTGTACACCACTATCGAGAACGTCGGGATTTTAACAGGGAATGAGGAGAATGCGCAACAGTTGATCGAGCAATCCAAACAACGGGTAGAAATGGTAGTTGATGCCATATCTCAAGTGGAGAACACGCCAGTGGTATTTTATGAGCTGGACGCGACGGATCCTACCAAACCCTATACGCCTGGTCCTGATACTTTCTACAGCACTTTGATCAACATGGCAGGTGGAAAGAACCTCGGTGATTCCTTATCCGCATCCTGGGCGCAAATCAGTCTTGAAGAACTGGTCCTTCAAGATCCCGACCTTATTCTGCTGGGAGATGCGGTATGGGGCATTACTCCCGAAAGTGTGGGGGAACGAGAAGGATGGAATACCCTGACCGCCGTACAACAGGGAAATGTGTTGCCCTTCGATGATAATCTGCTGGCACGTCCCGGGCCGCGATTGATCGACGGTTTGGAAGCGCTGGCGCAAGCGATCCACCCAGAGGCTTTTAAATAGTGAAAAAGAACTCCCAACCCAAATTGACATTTATCCTTGGGGTAGGGGTGATTTTAATTGCACTTCTCAGCATCCTGCTGGGGAGTGTCAATATTCCATTGCAAGACTTCTTCGCGGTTTTAAAAGAGAGGGTGACAAGCGGGTTCACCCTCTCTCAACCGCAAGAGAGATTTTCAAATATTATCTTTCAATTACGCATACCGCGCACCCTGCTGGTGATGCTGGTAGGCGCAGCACTGGCAACCAGTGGCGGCGCCTACCAGGGTTTGTTCCAAAATCCTCTGGCAGACCCTTATTTGATTGGAGTTGCTTCTGGAGCCGGTCTGGGTTCGATCATTGCCATGACCATCCGATGGCCTCAAGATACATTGGGGTACTTCGCCATTCCGATCAGCGCATTTGTGGGGGCAATTCTGGCGGTTGTACTGGTCTATTCACTGGCGAAGGTAGGCAAGACAATACACAATACCACACTAATATTGGCAGGGGTGGCAGTCAGTTCTTTTTCCAATGCGGTAACCTCATTTCTTCTCATCAACGCCGGTGGTGAGCTGCGACGTGCTATCGTGTGGATGATGGGGGGCAGTACATTGATCGGTTGGAAACCAGTGCTGGCAGCCTCCCCTTATATTTTGCTTGGTATCCTCCTGCTTTGCAGTACCGGTTACCAACTTAATGTGCTGCAATTTGGAGATGAAGAAGCCCAACAAATGGGTGTGCCGGTAAAGAAAGTACGGATCTTCATCATTCTGGCAGCTACCCTGACCACCGCTGCCGCAGTCGCATTTGCAGGCACCATTGCCTTTGTTGGGCTGGTGGTACCGCATATTTTGCGACGTTTCGTTGGCAACGATTATCGAAAAATTCTGCCGCTTTCTGCGCTGGGAGGCGCCATCTTTCTGGTTACTTCAGATATCATTGCGCGGATGCTGCTGGCTCCACAGGAGATCCCGGTGGGGATCATCACCATTTTATTCGGAGCGCCGTTTTTCCTCTTCATATTACGGCGGACCAAGAGAAAGATGTGGTAGGGCTATGTTATCCGTAGAACACGTGTCATTGCGTTTAAACGGCGCCCAGATTCTCGAGGATGTATCGTTTACTCTTCATAAAGGGAAGATCCTCGGTCTGATCGGTCCCAATGGGGCGGGGAAAACATCCCTGCTGCGCGCCATCAATGGATCGGTGCAACTCGAACACGGCAAGATCGTCTTCAAAAAGCAAGTCATCAGCAATCTATCAGCGCAAGAACGTGCCAGATTGATCGCAACTGTTTCGCAAAACCGCACCATTCCCGCCGGTTTTCCAGTCCGTCAAATTGTATCCATGGGCAGAACACCCTACCTCAATTGGTTCGGGAAAATCACTCCAAAGGATAACAGGATCATCGATAACGCCATGCAGCAGACGAATGTGAAAAAACTGGCAAACACCCTGGCAGAGGAGCTGTCAGGCGGTGAACAGCAACGTGTCATCCTGGCGCGCGCGTTTGCACAAAATTCAGCTTTGTTGTTACTCGATGAACCCACCACCCATCTGGATATCCATTATCAAATGGAATTCCTGGATCTGCTACTGGAGCATGTCAAAGAAAAAAAGACATCCGTGATCATCGCTCTGCATGACCTCAACCAGGCCCTTCGTTTTTGTGATGAGATCCTATTGCTTTCACAAGGCAGGATATTCGCCAGCGGAAAACCCAAAAACGTATTGACAGAAAAGAAATTATCAGAGGTTTACCAGTATCCCATTCGCATCAGGCACAGTGAGAATGAAAGCCCGGCATTCATCTACCCTAAATAAATATCAAGCGAGTAAATTCAATAGTTCCGATGGAGAATCGAGAACGTAATCAGCGGCGGCACGCTGCAATTCCTGGGGTGTTCCAAAACCACACAGCACACCGATCGTGAACATGCCGGCTGCTTTCCCTGCCAGAATATCCACGATAGTATCTCCGACCATCAAGCATTTTTCAGGAATTATTTTTATTTTTTGTGCCGCATATAATAATGGATGCGGAAAAGGCTTGGTATAGTAACAAGTATTCGCTGATACGATCACATCAAAGAATTCTTCCAGAGAAAAGAGTTCCAGGAAATGGCGTACCCCCTCCTCACTGCGCGCGCTGACAATGCCCAATTTATAGCGTTGATGTAAAACTTGCAGTGTCACTTTCACACCGTCAATTAGATTACGATCCTTCTCGAAGTTGGAATATTCTTTTTTCCTTTTCCGCGGAAACAGCTTCACAAAAAAATTATCCAATCCAAGGCGATCAACAAAGTGATAAAAGTTATTGAAAAGACTCATTGCCAGGCTTACAGCATAGCGGGCAACTTTTCGCAAAAACGGGTCCTTAAATACCAATCGCAAGAAACGCAGGCGCCGCATGACCTCTTCGATAACCTGGTCATCAGAATCACTCAAAGTCCCGTCAATATCAAAAAAGATCGCTTCGATTTGAGAGAAGCCAGATTCCATCAATTTCCCCTAGTTCGCCGTAACATAATCGATCGCCCACAACGCGTCCTCATAATCATCACGAATCTTCAAAGCATCGCGGAAATAATTCAAAGCAGTGCTCTTATCTCCCATCTGGTAGAATGCCCAACCGCGCCACAACATCGCTTCTTCAGAAGTACGTGAAATATCCAGGGCATATTTGGTTAGTGTAACCAAATCATCCGTTCTGGCAACTTGAAAATATGCGATAAAAGGTCCAAACTGATAGCGCAACATGCGTTGCGGCAACCCGATGCTACGGGCTGTATCATATGCCTGGGCTGCCTCTGAATAACGCTGGAAATAAGTTAAGTTAGTGCCCTGATTGAACCAGGCGAAAGCATTCTGCGGATCATCCTGGGTTTCTTGTTGAGATATCGCCAGAGCATGCTCACGATTTTTATCTACATCCCAATTCTCTCCGAGGATGTTTTTCAACAGGTCTTCCTGTTCAGCGCGGTAAACGATGATGTACACCCGATTAAAACCCTGCCAGCGATCATTCAAAATATCGTAGTTGATCGATTGGTTGGGTCCAATTTCAGAATCCTGTGCGGTGAAAGTGCGGGTTATATCGTTATAGCCGGTGATCAGCAGATAATGCCCTGACCAAAGATCATCTTCCGGCCAATACTGGCGGTCGGTGGTAAATGATTCTTCAATCATCACCGGGAAACCGGCTGCCAACAATTTTTTCAGCAGGTCGATATCTCCGCCTACTCTGAATTCAGCCTTCAGCCAACCGGAATAATTGCGAACGTAATATACCAGCTCTTCCACGTTGACATTGCGGTCGTCACGGGTCGGCTTTACGATCTGGGAAATATCATACTGGTCACCTTCCCACCCGTAATATCGTAAGGTGAGCGCCAGCGTTGCCGGTCCGCAGTTATTCCAGTCTTGCTTATCCTTCGCTTCATCATAAGCCGGAGGAGTCAGCAGGGTCTTTTCTGCGATGGGGGTCGGTACCAGTGTAGGAGTAGGAGATACCAGTGGGGTGGGAGTGCTGGTAGCTGGCGGAGGCGTAGCAGAAGGCAGCGCCGCGACCGGTGCAGTAGAGCGACTCACCATAGGAGCCGGAAGACTTTCAACCGGATTAAAAAGGCGGTGGATATAGGTTTGTGCCAGGTCAATGCGCCAGCTCAACAAGCGCTTCACCCTGGGAATCTGGTAAAGACCGAAACTCAGCAAAACGACCAAACTGATCAGAATAAGGATATTCAACCCTTTTCTGCTTTTCTTCTTATTCTTATATGGAATATATTCAGGATATTGCATGCCGCTATTTTACCTTATCCGCGCAGGTTCTAATAGGATTGAAATAGTCTGAATTATTGATATAATCGCCGCATGCGTTACCATGTTTGGACAGAAGGTTGTCAAATGAATGTAGCCGATTCCATCCGGCTTTCTTCTGCTTTGGAGCAGATCGGTTACTTGCCTGCAGGTCAACCCGAGCAAGCGGATGTGATCGTTCTAAACACCTGTGTGGTTCGGCAAAGCGCAGAAGATAAAGCCGTTGGCAGACTTTCATCATTGAAGAAAATGAAGGAGCAACATCCCGAAAAGACTATCTGCTTGATGGGTTGCATGGTCGGAGTGGGTGACACCACTCCGCTGAAGAAGCGCTTCCCTTATGTAGATATATTCTCTGCTCCTTCCGATATCACCGCTGTGCTCGATTATTTGCTGAAAATGGAAAAGGTTCCCTCTGAAGATCTACGCGCCACCGCACAGCTCATTCTCGATAAGGATGAGGATTTCATCCTGCCGGCAGAAATGCGCGGAAATGCCGTATCCGCTTTCGTGCCGATCGTGCTGGGATGTTCGCATGCTTGCAGCTATTGTGTGATCCCGTTACGGAGAGGGAAAGAGATCAGCCGCCCGCCGCAAGAAATCCTATCCGAAGTTCGGGCTCTGGCTGATCAGGGCATCAAAGAAGTGACATTGCTGGGGCAGATCGTGGACCGCTATGGACAAGATGATGCCTCCTATCCAACCCTGGCAGAATTGCTACGCCAGATTCACCAGGTGGAAGGCATCCAGCGCATTCGCTTTCTCACTTCGCATCCCAACTGGATGACAGACGAACTGCTGGATAGGATACAGGAACTGCCAAAAGTCATGCCCCATTTTGAACTCCCCATCCAAGCCGGCGACGATGAAGTCCTGCGCAGAATGCATCGAGGGTACACCAGCGAAAAATATCTGACGATCGTGGCAAAGATCCGCGCCCGTTTCCCGGTTTCTTCCATTGCCACAGATCTGATCGTTGGTTTTCCGGGTGAGACAGCCGAACAATTCCAACACTCATTAGACATATTAATGCTGGCTAAACCAGATATGACCCATGTAGCCAGGTACTCCCCCCGCCCGGGCACCTACTCCACCCGCCATATGCAAGATGACGTCAGCAATGCTGAAAAATGGGAACGGTTCAGAGCAATAGAACGCCTGCAAGAGCAGATCACAACCAGCATCAACGCACAATACTTACACAACAGAGTCAGTGTTCTTTTTGAAGGATGTAAAAAAGAGCGCTGGTATGGTAGAACTCCTACCAACAAACTGGTTTTCGTGGAATCACCCACGTCCCTGATTGGAAAGATCGAAGACGTGACTATCACATGGACAGGACCCTGGTCGATGATCGGGGATATAGCGCAGTAGAATAACGATATGAAAACATTCTTAAAGGTCATCCTGATCGGTACGGGTATCGTGGTGGTGGTCATTGCCATCATTTTTTTCGAAACCATTCTGCATCCGCAACGTTCTGCCAAAGTCGTGGAATGGCTACAGAATCCGGAAGAGCATACTGACTGGGCAATCCAGGCTAATACACAATGCGCCGCGGCACCTTTTCAATTACCAACAAACGGTTTGATCGGTTACCTGTGGGGAGATTCCTTCCGGCTTGGGCATAGTCATCAAGGAATCGATATTTTCGGAGGCAGTGAACCCGGCGTCACTCCGGTTTATGCAGCCTATGACGGATATCTGACGCGGCTTTCTGATTGGAAATCCTCGGTTATCATCCGCATCCCCAACGACCCCCTACAGCCAAGACGGCAGATCTGGACCTATTACACTCATATGGCAGATAAAAACGGCAATTCCTATATCGTGGCTGATTTTCCCCCCGGCAGCAATGAAGTATACGTAAAAGCCGGCACCCTGCTCGGATATCAGGGAAATTATTCAGGGACATCCGGCAATCCAACCGGGGTTCACCTCCATTTTTCCATTGTGTTAACCGGTAGCGATGGTAATTTCAAGAATGAATTGGAAATCAAAAATACGCTCGATCCATCCCCCTATTTTGGATTGCCGTTGAATGGGAAGGAAAACAAGGATACCGTCCCAGTCTGCACGTCTTTTCAATAATTCCCACACTTATCCTATAATTCAAAGAGCATATGCTACAATACCGCGATATTCGAAAAGCCCTGGATGACCTGCACCTACGGAGGGGGGACCCTGCGATTGTGCATGTTTCCGCATCCCTTCTCTCACAAGTACGGGGAGGAGCACAAACCATTTTAGGTGCGTTGCTAGCGGGGATCGACAATTTATTGATGCCCAGTTTCACATACAACACCATGGTCATCCCTGAAGTGGGCCCGGCAGATAACCTTATTGAATATGGTAGCGGCAGGATCAACAATCTAAATGCTGCCATTTTCAGCAGTGACTTACCTGCTGATTTTGAAGACCGCGAGATCAGTGAATTTTTCCGGCACTACCCGGACGTAACACGTTCCGATCATCCCATTCTTTCTTTTCTCGGGTTGGGACTCGACGCAGCTCTTTCCATGCAATCCGTTGCAGATCCGTACGGTCATATCGCCTATTTACGGGGGAAGGGAGTAAAGATCCTGCTGATGGCAAAAGATGCCTCCAGCATCTTCAGCCTGCATCTTGCGATCAAACAAAGCGGGCGTAAACAGTTTACACGCTGGGCACTTACCTCACAGGGAGTACAGGAATGCCAGTTTTATCCGGGTTGCGCCGATGGATTTCATAAGCTCTTTTTTTATATGGAAGATCAACTTAAACAAATTCAAGTTCAGGAAGAAGTATGGTATGCGCTCCCACTCGACGCAACGCTTGAGACAGCCGAGCGTTTAATTAAAAAAGACCCGTATGCATTGCTTTGCAACGATCTGCAGTGTGAAAAATGCAATCTCATCAGAAAAGAGATCCGCCAATCAGGGTCAGCAGGATGATTTCGTTCACCTTTATAAGGATGACATATAATAAATTCAAATCTTAAACGATCATTACGGTTACCGGAGAATGTGCATGAAAGAAATCAGTGAAAATGTGATAATTGATAGCTCATTAAGTGGTGTGACGGTTGGAGTGATAAAAACGCCCAAGGGAGTTATCTTTATCGATTCTCCATTGACCCCCAAAGATGTACAATCCTGGCGCACCACAGCCATGAAGACCGATAGCGGTTCCTCTCGCGTGCAGGTATTGTTGGATGAACATTTTGACCGAACTGCCACGGCTGTCCCGATCAAAAGTCCGGTGATCTCTCATGAAAAGACCTGCAAAGCCATCCAGGCACGACCTTCCACCTTTCGTTTTCCCGCATCGGATACCGGCAGCGCATGGGAACTCTACCCTGACATAGGTCCCATGCAATGGATAAGCCCTGAGATCACTTTTACCAATAATCTACTGCTGGAATGGGATAAGGACGTAGCCATTCTTGAATATCATCCCGGGCCTTCTAAAGGCTGCAGTTGGGTAAATATTCCCGAGGCAAAGATCCTTTTTGTGGGGGATACAGTAGTAGCAGACGAGCCACCCTTCCTCGAAAACGCCGACCTGGAACAATGGCTGCAGGAATTGGAATCCCTGAAATCCGAGCAATTCAAGGATTTCATCATCATCAGCGGCAGATCGGGGATCATTGAAAAAGCAGATATTCAGGCACAGATCAAATTTCTCCATCAGCTCAATAAAAAAATCGAAAAATTTTCAGCGAAAAACATCGAATCGGGACAATTGGATAAATTCATTGCCGGTCTATTGGAAAATTTCCCGACCAAGACGAAAAAATTACAAGAACATTACCATGCGCGCTTGAAATGGGGCATCAGCCAGTATTACACTAAGAACATACGATAAGTTCCCAAACAGGCGAGGCGAATTCATGAAACATGTTTTTGAAGCATTAGTTGAAGTTACCCGCGGTAATATTGCCGAAGCCATCCATTTCGGATCGGTGGTTGTATGCAATAACCGGGGAGAGGTCTTATTCAACCTCGGTGATCCTGAACTGGTTACTTATCTGCGCTCCACCGCTAAACCACTGCAAGTGCTGGCATTGATGGAAAACCCCGCCTCACAGATATTTCAATTCACCGATGAAGAGATTGCCATCATGTGTGCCTCCCACTCGGGCACTGACCGGCACGTGGCAGTTCTGGAAGCACTGCAAAAGAAATTGCATATTTCACAAGATGATCTGCAATGCGGGCTGCATCTACCGTTCGACCGCATCACCAGCCACCAGATCATTCGCGGAGAAGCACAGAACTCCAGTTTGCGCCACAATTGTTCCGGGAAGCACAGCGGCATGCTGGCACTGGCGGGCATTTTAGCTGCTCCCAAAGAAAACTATCTTGATCCTACATCTCCCGCCCAACAATTGATCCTGCAAACCTGTGGAGAAATGTTCGATTATCCCGCTGCGAAATTTGAGATGGGAGTAGACGGATGTTCCGCACCGGTTTTTGCCGTGCCCATGCGCAATGCAGCCCGTGCTTATGCCACCCTATGCCAGCCCGATCTATTAACCGAACAACGCGCCGGTGCCTGCCAACGCATCACGCATGCCATGATGACCCATCCATTTCTGGTAGCCGGTCCAGAGCGCTTCGACACCGCTTTGATGGAAGCACTTCCCGGGAAAGTGATCGCCAAGACCGGCGCCGAAGGGTTCTTTGGAGTGGGCATCATGCCCAATATGCTCTATCCTCACAGCCCTGCGATGGGGATCATGGTAAAGATCAGTGACGGGGATCTGAAAGATCGTGCCAGATCGATCGTACTGGTGACCCTGTTACGCCATCTGGGATTGCTCAATCCAGAGAACCATGCGCTTCTGACTGATTACGATAACCGAAACATCACTAACTGGCGCAATATCCCGGTGGGAGAGATCCGAGCATCCGCACAGCTCAAACAGGCACTGAAAGCATGGAAGATCGGACCGGGCGCATGAACGATCTACAAGGGCGGCAGCGTAACGACCAGCAGAATGCCCAATGGATGTATAACCGGCTCCTGGAAAAATTCGGACAACCTACCTGGCGTGCTCCCCTTCCCGCCATTGACGAGCTGGTCTCCACCATCCTCTCACAAAATACCAATGACCGCAACCGAGATGTGGCATTTGAGCGCCTGCGCAACCGCTTTCCCACCTGGGAAGCAGTGCGCGATGCGGATGTGGATGCCATCATCGATGCCATCCGTCCAGCCGGACTGGGAAATCAGAAGGGGAAACGCATCAAGGCGGTTCTGCAACAGATCAGCCGGGAGCAAAATCAACTCGATCTGAGTTTTCTGTCGGATTGGAAAGCGGAGCAGATCAAAGAGTACCTGCTGCAATTCAAAGGGGTGGGCTACAAGACCGCCGCCATCGTGATGCAGTTTTCGCTGGGCATTCCAGCGTTTCCGGTGGACACCCATATCTACCGCGTAAGCGGGCGTTTTGGGATCCGCCCAGCGGGCATGAGTGTGGAAGATTGCCATTCATACATGGAGCAACTCTTTAAACCGGAACAGTATGAAGCCGGACATCTCAATATCATCCGCCTTGGAAGAGAAATCTGCCAGGCGCGCAAACCGCAATGCACGATCTGCCCACTTAACCAACGCTGTGCATACTTTGCGGAACATCCTATCGACCAGGTTCCATAAGCGTTTCATCACCCAAATTTTTTCATATGCAATTTTTTACAACTTCCCATAATGATGGTATATTACAATTTAGTAAACCACTTTATTAGTAAATACAAAACAATTTAATAGGAGAAAATCGAAATGAAGGTTACTTTATTACTTGAAAACAATAGTATGTTTGCATCGTATTTGAATTCAGAACACGGTTTTTCGGCTTGGATCGAAGATGAAGATATCAAAGTGCTGTATGACTTTGGTTTTTCCGATAACTTCATCAAAAATGCAGAAGCTCTGGATATCGACCTGCGCACCGCCGATTACGTCGTCCTCTCCCATGGTCACCGCGACCACGGCTGTGGGTTGAAATATCTTCTCAAATACTACCGCGACACCGCCATGGCACGCAAACCCATCATGCTTGTCACCATGGAAGACATCTTCTACAAAAAGTACAACTTTAAGAAAAATCATTCTTCCGGATTTGATGTCGACCGTGATATTCTGGAACAGTATTTTGACCTGCGCATCACTCCCGAGCCATTATGGGTGACAAAGAATCTGTGCTACATGGGTGTGACCGAAAAGACCAACGATTTTGAACATAAGGTGCCCCAGGTAGCCAGGAGGCTCGTGAACGGTGAATGGGTCGATGATGTGGTGGATGAAGACACCCAGTTCGCCTATCGCCATAAAAATGGCAAAGAGGTAAGTGTGGTGGCCGGCTGCGCCCATTACGGCATCTGCAACATCATGGAATATGCCAAGAAACTGACCGGCACGCAGCAGGTCCATACCTACCTGGGCGGTTCTCATCTGCGCATCGATGAGGTTCCCCAATCACAGGTCGACAAAACCGTCGAGTATGTGAAGCAACAAAACATCAAGGATTTCTACATCTGCCACGATACCGATCTGCACTGCAAACTGGCATTATGGAATGCCACCCCCAGTAAAGAAGCCGGCACCGGACTGGTGGTTGAGCTCGATTGAGCTCCTTGCAAAGATAAAGATTTTTTTTGAATCTAAAAGGTCTGCTGATGAAAAGCAGACCTTTTTCGTTTTATTCGGGAGCATGCACCCGCACTGCCCAATAACCGGAGCCCGGCTGATCGCCATACACCAATCGATTGTAAATTTCAGAATCGACCGTTTCCCAGTAAGGAGTATAGAAAGGGACGATCTCGATCCAGGTCTGACCGGGTTTGATCGTGAAGGTATTTCCTTCCGCATCGATAAACCGGATCGGGCGCAGTTTGCCGGTGGTCTTTTCATATTCTTCGCTGGCTGTGGTCCAATAAATATTGTATTTCTGCCCATCCCGAAAGAGCAGAGCCTGCCCACGCTTGATATACAACAGAGAGATATCGATCACGGTGGCGCTTTTTACATCATGGTCGGCGAAAAGGATGATGACATTGGATGCCTGAATCGGTTCTCCGGTCAGACGATCGGTTGCCTGGATGAAATTGGTCGCATCGGCATTATCCTGCCAGCGCGTGAAGGTACTGCTGGGTTCATCATAGCGCCAGAAGATCTGGTTGAGATAGGAATAATAGAGCCACAAGGATTGCGCCGGTTTCCCTCCCTCCGGAACCACGTTATCAAAAACCATGCCGCTCAGGGCGGCATCGCCCAGTTCTTTCTGACCCGATTGTGCCAGCTCTTCCAGCTGCGTTACGTCCATCATGGCGCTGTTGGGGTCCGACAGGTCATCCCCGAAGATATTCGTATAATCGCTGAGCTGATCGGATACGTCTTTGGCAGCCGAAGCCATGACCAGATACCCACCAAACAACTTCCGGAGCGATTCATACGGCAGTCTCCCGGAACGGATCGGTCCTACCGCCGGTGCACGCACAGGAGTGGTGGTTTCATCTTCTGGATAGGAGACAGCAACTTCTTGAGGAAAATCGCCATAGAAGATGCCCAGAAAACGGGTCATGCCCTCCCCGATCCACATCTCAAAGATGATAGGGCAATACGACAGCCCGGCCTGGGGGCGGGCAGTGGGCGGGAAATTGCTGATGGACACCAGCAGGGGCGCCTGTTTCAGATTCTCCGCATTGCTGACTGGCAGCCCATTCAAAGGATTGACATCCCGCGGGTAGGTGTTGGGACCCGGCGATGGGGGAGTGGAGATCACAGTTGGAGTGGGGACGGCGACGGATTGCGGGGGCAAGGCGGCTGCTTCCATTTGCATTCCTTCAGGCAGGGGGGTGGCAGTAGGGTCAGGTTGAACAGCCGGGAAAGTGCAACTGACCAGACCCAGCAAACCGGTCAGAAAGACACTTAGATACTTATTCTTCATCATAACCTCTTTTTTTTTATTTTAAGCGGGTCTTTCTCACTTGACAAACCTTGACAATGGCGCAGAATGTGGTTACACTATGGTATAGTGGTATGACCAATATACCACATAAGTAATCAAAAAATGGAGAAAAGAATGAAAACAAGAACAATTTTTGGCATCATTATGGCGGCAGTTCTGCTGGCTTCCTGCAATGTTGCGCCAAAGGTTAGCACGAATCAAGGTTCAAGCTCTGACATGCAAACCACCGCATTAAAACCAGAGCCCACTGAATCCGTTTTGTCGGATGATCTTATCCTGCGCGATGAATTTGAGGATGACATCAACAAGAATTGGGGCATGAAGATCGTTTCCGGATTGGAAGATCAGCTCATCTGGTCGCAAACCAACGGAAAGTTCCGCCTCGAGATCCAACCGCCCAACGACACCAACTTCGCATTCTTCCGCAAGGACGCTTCTTACAGTGACGTGATCGTGCAAGCCGAGGTGGAAAACTACGGTCAACTGGATAACGCTTTTTCCCTGATGTGCCGGGCAAGCGATGCGGGTTGGTATGAACTGCGTATCAGCAGCCAGGGTTACTACGAACTACTGCGCTATGACCAGTATCTGGCAGATGAAGGCAAGAATGCCTACACCAACTTCGTAGAAAGCCGTATTGGCAGCACCCTGATCAACAGCGGATTAGACAAGAACGTTTTCGCACTTTCCTGCCAGGACAACCAGTTGAAAGTATTCATCAACGGCGAACAGGTTTATTATGACAAACGCCCTCTCACCGTTGAAGACGATACCTACAGCAGCGGTACCATCGGGTTTGGTGCCCTGAGCTACGGCAAAGAAGTGGATGTCACCTTCAACAATATTGAAACCCTGAAACCCTAGCCCTCCGGGTTTCAGGTACCCCTTCAAGAAGGAGGCTTTACAGCCTCCTTCTACCTTTAATCTAGCCAGTCATTTTATCCTTCGTTATAATCAACTATATGCCCACCATCAGGGGAAACCCATGCCCTTAGATTTTTCCAGCTTGCAAGACCAGGTTGATACCTTCTCTGAAAACGAGAAGGCATTTCACCATCTGCTCGAAGAACAAATAACGCAAGCCTTGCAAGCATTGAAAAAATTTTCCCTCAACATTAGAGAGATGCGAACGGCAGGGGAAAAGGAATCCAAACGGATCGCCCTGCCCTTCCGCGAAAATCCAAATCGGGTTTTTTCCTCTCATACCACACCATCAGAGTACAACCTGGTATGTGCAGACGGCTCACAGATCATTCCCGACCCGCACGACGCGCCGCTGTTCGCCTTGCTTAACGTGGGCATCGTGCAGATGTCGAGTAAAGACGCAGTTGTAACACCCACCACCATCAGCCAGTTGTACCAGCACCATGAACTTTACATCGACAACGAGTTGATCGGGGAAGATATTCTCAACCTGGACCGGGATGTGCTTGAAATGCGCTTGCTAAGTGAGCACAGTTGCAAGCTGCCAGGGACCACCGTTGCACTACGAGACGGATTGCTGGAACTATATCATGAACCCCGCAGTGAAAAAGCATACCGCGAGCGGTTTTCGCGCTATCATGGTTATCTCAATGATATGCAAAGAAAAGATATCATCACTGCCGGGTATGTGGATAAACCGCGTTCACAAATGCTGGCAGCTCTGCTGCGGGTTTGTTCCGCACAAGAATCCCAAGATCAACCAACCGGCAGCTTTTTTCCGGATGTCATCGATCGGCAATTATTCGAGCAGATCTTGAAAGCCGGGGAACGCTCAGCGATCTTTGAGAACCACACGATTGCCAACGGTGCACGGGGTGATCTGGAAAAGATGCCTTCTTATTTCTTTTATCTGAACGTCAGTCAGAATAAAAAAGCCTGGATCGTGCGGGTGGAAATCCCACAATGGGTAGCTGCGGATGAAAAAAAGGTCGCTGTACTGCACCAAGTTCTGCTGGAGCAGTGCGCCATCATGGGCAGTAGACCATATCCCTATTATCTGCACCGTGCGCATGAAACAGCTCTGGTGCGCCAATCAGAAAAAGAAGAATTGAAAAAGCAAATCGAAAGAACATTGATCCAGAAAGAAGTCCCTCTCGAAGAGGGTTCTTACAAGCAAAGCGCCAAAGATCAACCAACCCATAGAAAAGTGGAGCGAAAAAGATGAGCGGAAACAAGATCGGTTACGTGTTGAATGCAGACGCACTGGGCTGCACGGCAGGCTGCCGGATGGACCCGATTTCCAATCCCGGCTTTGGGGAAATGGTAAAGGCAGCCGCGCAAAATGAACAAACTATTTTCGGGATCATTTCCAATGTACACATTCTGGATGATGGGCTGGTAAGACAATTGGCGACTACCAACGACATCAATGCTCAAGTGATCCGCGACAACCGCGATAATCGCATCATCCCGCTGGAGTTCAGCGTCCTCTTCCTGGGATTCAGCCGCCAGCAGCACATTAACCATTTGCTTCCGCCCAACCCGCCTCTTTCTCTGGAATCCGTCTACTCATGCACCAACGAAGAGATCATCGCATTCACAACAGCCAGGAACGGCGGCTATCTACGCTATATGGTCGGAGAAAAAGAAGCCATCAATTTCGATCTGGTGGCGGCTCATTTTCGCAACCTGCACAATTTGTTGACAGAAGATATGCGGGCAGCATGGGTCGAGAAAACCACCCGTCACCTGGTACACCTTTACCGCAATGATTACGACACTTTGAGCGAGTTGCTGCATACTCTAACCGATACAGCAGTATTTACAGCATGATACAGGACAAAGGCATGGAAAACAAACCCACTCCCAATTCACCAAAATCCGGCAAAACGATCGGCACCGTGATCGGCGGCAGCCTTTCCGAAAGCCTGACCGCGCGCCTGCAGGTCTCTCCGCAGGAGATTCAGGAGGGTAGTTTTGTGACCATCAAGAGCGGCGACTGGCAATTCTACGGGCTGATCACCGACCTGCGGTTGGGTGCCACCGACCCGCGGTTCTCCGATGAACAGATCGACACATACTATCCTGCGGCGATCGCCCACGCCCTGCGTGAAGAAGTGCTGTATTCCAATGCCGTGATCCTGCCGGTGCTGATGTTGGAAAACGGACCGGAAATGAATGTTGTTAATGCCCGGCAGGTAATGGATTGGCAGCGACAAAAAGAAGAGCACGGGGAATTGATGACCCGCCCCATCCAGATCAAGACCATTCCGGCGCACCAATCGGCAGTGCGACTGGCAAGCGCGGTGGACATCGCCACCGTCTTCGGTGATCCGGGCGAGAAAAACAATTTTGTGATCGGGTACACGCGCGAACAGAACTTTCCGGTGTGCATCGATCTGGCACATTTCATCCAGCGTTCGGCAGGCGTGTTCGGCGCCACCGGCACCGGCAAGAGCTTTCTCACCCGCATCCTGCTGGCAGGTCTGATCCAGCAAGCCAGCGCCTGCCTGCTGGTCTTCGATATGCATGATGAATACGGTTTCGATGACACGGCTTCCGACACCGGTGAAAAAGTAACCGGATTGCACACACATTTTGGACCGAAAGTACAGGTGGTAGGGTTGGGCGGGGGAAAGAGCATCCGTGGCAACAGCCCGGATTTTCATATAGAGATCGCGGAAAGCGATATCGAAGCCAGCGACATCGAGATGCTGTCTGTTGAACTCAACCTGAAGGAAACCACCGCCACCACGCTGGCAGCATTAACAACCAGTTTAGGCAAAGAATGGTTTTCGAAATTCAAAGCCATGAAAGCCAACAGCACCATTGAAGACGAGAATGGGAAAAAGATTCCCGCGCCAGACAGCATAGCTTTCTGGGCGAACCAAAATGGTGTGAATGTGATGGCAGCCGAAAGCCTGCACAGCAAATTGGGCAGATTATTTCATGCCGGGTATATCACCAGCAAACCTGCCGGGAATGGGCTGCAGAGCGTGGTCGACCTGCTGAAGCACGGTAAACATGTCATCCTCTCCTTCAGCGGTTACGGTAACGACCTGGATTACCTGTTCATCTCGAATCTTATCACGCGCAAGATCCGCGAAGAATGGGAACAGCTCACCAACGCCTATCGCAACGGCAAGAGCGGCGCCGGCGAACCACGCCAGCTGGTGATCGTGGTAGAGGAAGCGCACAAACTGCTCAACCGCGAGATGGCATCTCAAACGGCTTTCAGCACCATCGCACGCGAAATGCGCAAATATTACGTGACCCTGCTCATCATCGATCAGCGCCCCTCGCAAATCTACGACGAGGTGCTGTCGCAGCTCGGCACGCGCATCTGCGGCTACCTGACGGACGATGAAGATATCCGGGCAGTGCTCTCGGGGGCAGCCGGCAAGGATGCCCTGCGCAGTATGCTGGCACACCTGCAACCCAAAGAAGAGGTACTCATCGCAGGTTGGGGAGTGCCCATGCCGATCCCGGTGCGTTCGCGAAGGTTGGATATCACATTCTGGGAAGAGTTAAAAAAAGGCGGGGCAAGCGCCCTGCACAGTGATGATGTGGGAGCACAAAAGAAAATGCTGGGATTTTAGAGCCCGTAATAGACCACCCACACGATGAGCGCATTGAAAATCCCCAGCACCACGCCCCCGATCGCCTCAAAGGGGGTGTGACCCAATACTTCCTGTAATTTTTTATACGAAAAATTACTGCTCTTAAAGATCTCCTCCACGATCTTATTGATCCATTCCGCATGGATACCAGCCTGGCGGCGAATGCTGATGGCATCATAGATCACAATGGTAGCCAGGGTCATAGCCAGTGCGAAGAGGGATGAATCAAAACCCTCCTTGAGCCCGATCGCCAGCGCAGCCGCGGTGGAGATGGCGGAATGAGAACTGGGCATACCCCCCGGGCTGATCAAGATCGACCAATCCCATTCATTATTAAAGAAATAATTGATCGGCAATTTCAATAGCTGGGCTACGAGCCAGGCGGTGGCTGCACTCATCAAAACGTAGTTGGACAATAACTGTTGAAAAAAATTCATGCCCGATCCCCTGCATCAGAAATAGCATCGTCCATCTGCCCAACCTCACGCACCTTTAATTCAGCCTGATCGAGCAATTGCTGGCAGTGGGCTAAAAGCTCTTTACCCTGTTCGAAACATGCCAGCATCTCCTCCAATTGCAATGTGCCGCTTTCCAAATCGCTGATCACCTGTTCCAACTGTTGCAGGGCTTCTTCATATTTCAATTTTGAGACATCCAATTTTGCATCCATCTTATTTTCCTGTTCCATTATCTTTTTCAACAGCGGTGATCTGTGCCTGCAGCGATCCATCCTTCAGGCGCACACCCACCATCTCATTTTCGCCGGTTTTGGAAACACTGTCAATCAATTTTCCATGACTATCATGCAACAAAGCATAACCACGCTGCAGTACCGCCGCCGGATCCAGTGCTAGAAGGCGCGCTCTTTTTTCCCCCACATCCGCTTTGAATCCAGCCAGCCCGGAATAAAGGGTATATTGAAGACGACGACCCACTTCATCAAGCTGCAACATATGCTGCTGCAGCAGACGTTCCGGTGAATTCCGCAACAGCCGGTAATGCAGTTCTTTCACTTCAGCAGTTTTCATCTGCATGAGCTGACCAGCGAGCGATGCCAGAGACGACCTTCGATCCTGCAGATCAAGCTTGAGATCCTGGATATTGGGCACCGCCAGCACTGCCGCTCCGGTAGGCGTAGGGGCACGCAGGTCTGCTGCAAAATCGACCAGGGTAAAGTCGGTCTCGTGACCCACTCCACTGATAATGGGAATGGAAGATGCCGCCACCGCCCGCACCACGTTCTCATCATTGAAAGACCACAAATCTTCCAGCGAACCGCCACCGCGTGCCAGGATGATGATGTCCGGTCTGGTGGGAGCATTCTGCAGCAAATGCAACGCCTGCACAATTTTCTTGGGAGCTTCTTCTCCCTGCACCAGGGTCGGGGAAAGGAGCACCTGCGCCAGCGGGTAGCGACTGCGCAGGGTATTGAGAATATCCTGCAGGGCTGCTCCGGTGGAAGAAGTGACCACCCCGATCAAGGAAGGAAAAGCGGGGATGGGTTTTTTAAGTTCTTCGGCAAACAGCCCTTCAGTCTCCAGCTTGCTTTTCAGCTCCAGGAATTCCTGAAAGAGCCTGCCCTCCCCTTGCTGACGCATGGAATCGACATAGAACTGGTACTGCCCGCCCTTTTCATATACACTAAATTTCCCATGTACGTCCACCGCCATGCCATCCTGCGGTCGGAAATGAAGGTATTGTGCCATCCATTTCCAGATGACACAGCGCAACGCGGCTCCCTCATCTTTCAATGTAAAGTAAATATGTCCGGATGCCGGGAACGAGAGGTTAGAGATCTCACCCTGCACCCAGATATCCTGCAGATCCTCATTTTCTTCGATGAGCACGCGAATATAACCGGTTACTTCACTAACGGAGAAGATCGAACGAGAAAAAAGTGATCCTGTGAGCATGCAAATACCAGTATAATCTCTTTTTCGCCGAATCTGCGCGTATAATAAGGACTTGAAAATGAAAAAGAAATCGCAATCCAAAATGGAGCATGTGTGGGCTCCATGGCGCATGAAATACATTCAAGAAACCTCCGAAAAGGGGTGTTTCTTCTGCAAAGGCATCCGTGAAGAAGATGGTGATAATAACCTGATCGTAAAACGTGGCAAGTTCGCCTTCGTGATGCTCAACCGCTACCCGTATACCAGCGGGCACCTGATGGTGGTACCTTACGCCCATGAAGCCTCTATGGAAGCTTTACCAGTGGAAACACAAACCGAAATGATGATACTGGTGATCCAGGCGATCAAGGTGCTTACCAGAGAGTACGGTGCAGAAGGATTCAATGTGGGTGCCAATCTGGGAGCCATTGCGGGCGCCGGGGTGGCAGATCACCTGCATTTTCATGTGGTTCCACGCTGGAATGGGGATACCAATTTTATGACCTCCGTTGGGAACGCGCGTGTGCTACCCGAAACACTCAGCGATACATTTCAGCGTATCAGGGAAAACTGGCCAGTAGAAGCGAATTGAACTTCTGATGAGCACGATCAGCATCCGCAATATATCTCCTAAAGATAAAACCTGGGTCAAGACCCTGATGCTGGAAAGCTGGGGAAGTGAAAAAGTGGTGGTTTGTGGTCGTATCTTTGAACCTGCCACCCTGGCTGGCATGATAGCAGAGATGCATCATGAACGCTGCGGATTAGCGACTTATGTCATCAGCGATACTACATGCGAAATCATCACCCTGAACAGCTTGCAGCGCGGGTTAGGTGTAGGCAGGGCATTATTGGATGCAGTGGCACAAAATGCCAAAGAACAAGGCTGCAACCTCTTCACCCTCTTCACCACCAACGATAACATCGACGCTTTACGCTTTTATCAAAAATATGGATTTCATCTGGCAAAACTCATCCCCAACGGCATCCAAGCCGATCGCAAGCTCAAGCCCGAAATCCCCCGGCAAGGGGAGAACGGCATCCCGATCAGAGATTATCTTGAATTGAGAATGGACCTGGACACATGAAACTACGACTGAAGCTGGCTGCCCTGGCTGCCCGTATTCTACCCGCACGCTGGAAGAGCGCCCTGTATCGTTCCCCCAGGCTGGCTGGATTAATCCGCAGCAATCTGAACAATGCCGCCCCACAGGGGATGAGCACCGTTTCGATCGCAGGGGGGATGAACAAGGGGCTGCAATTGAAACTGGATATGCAAACGGAAAAGGATTACTGGTTGGGAACCTATGAGGTCGACCTGCAGGATGCCATCAAAAAGTTCTGTAAGGATGGGATGGTAGTTTATGATGTGGGAGCCAATGTCGGCTACATCAGTCTGATGTTTGCCAGACAAAGTGGGGAAACCGGGCAGGTATTTGCCTTCGAGCCGCTGCCCGCCAACTGCGCACGCTTACAGGAAAATATCGATCTGAACGGTCTGACCGGTCGCATCCGCCTGACCCAAGCCGCCGTAGTAGATAAACCCGGCATGACATCCTTCATGGTGCACCAATCCGGCGCAATGGGAAAAGCGCAGGGCTCGCTGGGAAGGGACGAACACTATATGAATGAGATCGAAGTAAAAGCCATCACCCTGGATGATTTCATTTTCAAGCAAGGGCATGCTCGCCCCGACCTGATCAAAATGGATATCGAGGGGGGAGAGGTACTGGCGATCAAAGGCATGCAACGAACACTACGGGAGTGCAGCCCCATCATGCTGGTGGAGATCCACAGCCACACTGCACTGGAATGCCTGTGGGAGGCTTTTCAGATAGCAGACTACCACCTATATCAAATGGAAAAAGCCTATCCCCTCATTCATGACCTGACACAATTGGGCGAAAAAACGTACGCCATAGCAATTCCAAACAAAAAAGCCGGGTAAAAAAAATAAAACCGGCTTTTCACTTTAAGACAGCAGTATCTATGGTTCCTCAGGGATGACCAGCATCATGACCAGATAGACCCAGAAAGTCAGCGTGCCAAGAAACAATCCGAGCACAAAAAGCAACCGTACAATGGTGGGATCGACACCCATGAACTCACCCAAGCCACCACATACACCGGCGATCATGCGGCTATCCCGCGATCGATATAATTTATGGACATTATCAGACATTGGTATTCTCCTTATCATCATTGTCATTTACAACATATATACGTGCCGTGCTGTAAAAGGTTGCAATTTATGATTTTGTTCTTTTGCTGTTCTTTTTAGTCCTCCTGACATTGTTGCTTTCTTGCTCCTTTTCCTGAACAAGAGCAATAAAAGCATCGACAACCCTGGGGTCAAAATGGGTACCGGATTGTGCTTGAATATATTCGATCACTTTCTCGCGTGACCAGGCTTTGCGATAAGGGCGATCGGATGAAAGCGCATCCCACACGTCCACAATGGCAAATATCCTGGCGGACAGGGGGATCTCTTCGCCTTTCAAGCCACGGGGATAACCACTGCCGTCCCATTTCTCATGATGACAATAGGGGATCTCGAGAGCCGGTTCCAGGAAATTGATCGAAGAAAGCATCTCATAGGCAATACTGGGATGGCGGCGCATGGTATCCCACTCCTCATCATTCAAAGGGCCAGGTTTTTGCAAGATCGAATCGGGAATGGCAATTTTGCCAATGTCATGCAGTAGTGATCCGCGGCGGACATGGACCAATTCCTCACCATGAATTCCCATTTTTTCTGCAAGCTGCAGGGTCATGCCAAGCACTCGCTGCGAATGCCCTTCGGTTTCACGATCGCGCATTTCAAGCGTACGCGCCCAGCCTTCCAGGGTGGCTTCATAAGCACTGACCAGCTCCATATTGGTCTTTTCCAGGTCGGTAAACATGCGTGCATTATCCACAGCGATAGCCGTTTCAGAGATCAGGGTATTCAGGTAGTCCAACCATTCCCGGGTGGGTTCCAATTTGGTGCGGTGGAAAACTTCCAGAACTCCTTTGACCTGACTGCGTGCGATCAAAGGAAAACCAAAATAAGAGACAAAGCCTTCCGCTTCAAGTAAGGGGGACTGGTGTAAAGAAGTGTCTTCGGTTGCCAGGTCTTTGATATGAATTGCCTGACGGGTCTGGGCTGCCTTGCCAGCCATGCCCTTTCCTAAAGGCAAACTGGTGAATTTCAACGCATTCGTCTTGAATCCACGACCTGCCACATAGTTCAGGTTTTGAGCTTCCGGATCGAACAACAAAACATCAGCCGCATCAACCTTTAATTCATTGATCACCTGATCCAGCAGCAAGACCAGAGGGATCTGCAGATCAATATTTTCTGTAATCGCCACGTTGATATCTTGAAGGGCCGAGAGCCTTTTCAATTGAAGTTGGAGCTGTTTTTCAGCTTTCCGCCGTTCGGTAAGTTCTTTTTGCGCCAGTGAATATAACTGGGCATTTTGAACAGCTACTGAAATCTGATTTGCCAGAGCTGTGAGCGTACTGATATCTTCCTGTGAATAAGGCACTTCAGAGCGTTTCTGACCAAGCACCAGGATCCCAACCAATTCGGTTTTTGCTCTTAATGGGATGAACAATTCTGCCTTCAGATCCAGCAGATAATCCAGTTCGTCCTTCCACAAAGCTTTCATGATAGGAGCAGATTCCAGTTCACTCCACATGATGGGTTGGTCGGATTTCATCAGTTGCAATACCAGGGGATGGTCAACCCGAAATTCACGATGTTTCGAATAATTCAAACCACTATCAGACACTAATATGAAGGGTTGCCCTTCATTTTGAGAAACAAAAATGCCGGCCCGCTTTACATGCAATGTCGCAACCAACTCGTCGATGATCGAACTTGTCAAGCGTTTGACATCGATTTCGCGGGAAGCTGCCAAACTGATGCGCTGCAACATTTGACTGGAATCATAACGTTCACGGAAGAAAATACGGTTGATCCATTCCTGCAAGAAAGAATAGAACGGTTGAAAAATCAATGCCGCACCGATCGCAGCGAACACAGATACCATGACCTGTTGAGACACGGATAACTGAAAGACCCTGACCGTCGTACTGATAAACAGAAAATACACTGCGCCGATCAAACTGGTAGGTATGACATATAAGACACTTCTACGGATAATAAAGTTGATATCGAGCAATTGGTGACGTAAGATAGCGACCGAGATCAAGATCGCGGTAATCCAATTGGCAAAGATGTCAATGGGGTATTGCCCCAGATCGGTGAAGTTAAAGATCGAACCAATAATGATAAATACAAAACCTGCGATGAGATATTTATAGCGGTTGCGGATCTCAGGATTTCGGGCAGCTTGATAACCGTGGATCATGCGGTACGTGTTGTAAAGCATCATGCCGTATCCCGGTCCGGCTACCAGCGCGATGAGCGGGGTAAAGCCATACACCAGTTCTGTGCCATTCATATAGGCATAAGAGATCACCCAATTGGTCCCCAGGGTAGCCACCGCTGCCAGAACCGCATAGCTATACACCCAACGATCCATATTTACTCTGGGAGGAAGAATAACCTGAACAAAACGATGCACCCCGACCAGGGTCATAACAGACGCCACGGTCATCACCCTGAACCAGAAATAGATATCGCCCAATTGTCCCACAACAATAACGGCGCTCAGTTTCCAGATGGCCATCATCAGGAGATAAAAACGGAAAGCAGCCTTCTCTTTAGTTCTGGGCTTGGAAAGATAAACAATGAAATAAAGCACCAGATAACTAATGAATGCTAAAACAGTAATTGCAATCTCCAAATTCCAAACCATATCAAACGCTACGCTTTTCCTTTCAGTTTCGCCAGGACAGGAGCTTTAGGTTGCATATGCGGGGGTTTCAAATGCGCCAGATCAGCGCCGGCTTCCCGCTGCCCCTGAATATACTTATCAAAAGCGCCCTGCGGTAAATAGGACACCTTTAATATCTGGTCTCCCAGCATTTTAATAGTATCCGAAAATTCCTCATTGGATGCTGCAAGCGCCTGACGGATGGCAAGTCTGGCTTGTTCTGCGTCCCTCTCTTCTTGCGGTTTTGGTTCAATATAAATATGCAACAGCGATTCTTTTTTCTCGACCTCTTTTTTTGCGGTCCAATCGACATAAGCCAGACCCGATTTTTCGATCGCCATCCAGATGTCGCCCTCGGTAAGTTTAACCATGGTACCGATATCGATCAGATCATCCGTGCGCGAATAGAAATCGAAATGAGGTAAATTCACACCGATCTCCTCATCTGACAGCGTGGTGAAATTCAGCAGATCGCCGATGCGATAGCGCATCAAGACACCGCCCAGCAAATTGGTAAACACAACCTCGTATATACCCGGTTTCACCTTGTCCAACGTTACCGTTTTCGGCTGATAAGCGGAATCCGCCTTGTTTTTCAATACTTCTTCGTATGGAATGAACTCATAGAAATTACATTCCGGGAAAAAGACCATCCCTCTCAAGTTCCAGGTTTGCATGGCAACCATGCCACCTTCGGTGCAGGCATAGCCTTCCAGTGGTTTCTTACCCCAGTAATATTCCAATTTCTCACGATAGATCTCCGTATCCATCCCCCCGGTCATGATCCCTTTTAACTTCCAAATATCCTTGGGAAGTAGCGGGCGATGTTGGAGCTTGGCTTTGATGAAACCCCCTAAGAGCCGTGCCATGGTGCGCGGTTTCAGCAGGTCCTTGGTCAATTTCATCCCGCCCGAGCCGTTCGCAAAACGTTCCCCCATCTTGCCCAGAATGAGTGCCAACCCAAAGAAAATATCCAAGCCGGTGTTCATAGCCTGCCTAAATCCCTTTTCGACCCGTTCGCTATATTCCATTTTTTCTGCTTCTTCCAGCGGAGGTACAAAACGCACATCGGCGTATTCGTGGGTGGCATAGCTGATATAACCGGAGGTGTAAGGACGGGGAGCGGTTGCCAGCAATACCACATCCCCAGATTCCATTCTGACATCCCCTCTTTCTTTACAAGACGCCTGGATCATGGCACTGATAACGACATCTGCCAGTTTGTCATAGATACGCTGTGAATAAGGAACCCACTTGCAGGGATATTTTCCTGAGCGTCCTGAGGTACGCGCCCAATAATATTTTCCCCTGGGCAAATTGCTCTCATCCCTTTCCATCAGAAAGGGGACATAATCTTCATAGGTCGTCAATGGAACCGCCCTGCGAAAATCATCCGGGGTGGATATCTGGTGGTCTTGCAGGAAATGCTTTCCCAATTTACTTTCTTTTATCAGGTCAACCTGCTCCATCAATAAGCGATTTTGTATTCCCATGAATTCTTGCATTGAGAGATCAAGGTAACCACAATACTTCTCCCAGATGAGGTCCTGCCTGCCCTGTTTCAATAATTCCTTATAAGATGTCATTCTTGCGCTCCTTTTGATTTGGCTTGAATTAAGATGGGATCGGGGATCCAGGCACGACGGGATTTCAATTTTACAAGGTTGATCTCATTAAATGATGCGGCTTGTAACTCGGCTGCCCAATCATCCGCGGTACGGATATTGGGCAGGGCACTGGCTTCTGCCCAGGCACGTGAAATACCTTCTTTCACCCAAAAATAAAAAAAGGCCATGACCCTGATAATTGAACGAACGATGGGGTTCAGCCAGGTGCGCGACGCACCCACATCCACCACCACTAGGCTGCCCTGCGGCGCTAAAACACGCCGGATATCCGATAAAAGACGTTTCACATCCATGTGATGGGTAGCCAGCGCACAGGTCACCAGATCAAAAGAATTCTTTTCGAGCGGCATATCCAACGCCGAAGCACATAACAAGTTCACGGGAATTTCAGATCCCAGTCTCGTTTTTCCCAGTTGTAACATACGGTAGGTAATATCCAGACCGAGCATGTGCTTTACCTGCGGATAACGGGAAAGAATTGCCTTAGGAATGACCAGTTTGCCAGTGGCAAGATCGAGCACGCGCAACCCGTTGAGATCCGGCAAAACATTCAACAGGGTCTCGATCAGTTCGACATAACTCCAACCCCAGAACAGATGTAGTTCCGAGTCCATTTTTTTCTCATAGTGGGGAGCTAGTTCGGCGAAGGCTTGAATGACATGTTGCTGCTCAGGAGAAGATTCAACTTTTTTCATGCTACCTTTATAAAATAAATTATAAGAAATGGAAATTGGGTAATTGAACAATATCCCATCAATATAGGAAGCATGCCCGCCAAACAAGATATTTCATAGTATACCAGAAAGAGATTGCGGCGAATTTTTCTGAGAACCATCCCTATCGTTAAAATGAAAATCATTTTTTAGGGAAGAAGTGATCAGATCTACTGGGATTAATTAAGTTTTATCATATAATAATCAAATAATTTTTCCCTGATCAGATCTTATCCTTCTACCAGAAAAAAATATGACTAATAAAAAACTCGGGATAACTAAACATTATCAGTATGTACTCCAAGGTTTTCTACAAGGTTTAATGGTCCCGCTCGTAGCTTATCTGATCGAAATCGCGCGACAAAAATTGCCCTTTTCTTTTACCTCTATCTCCACTATTCATAAAAACAATCCTTTATTGTGGATCATCGATAGTTTACCGCTCTTGCTTGCCTCCTTATCATGGATCTATCAACGCCAGCACACACTGAAAGCCGAGACAGATAACCTCAAGAAAGAAGCGAAAGAACATTCACGCGCAATCATAGAACAGCAAACTTTCTATGAATCATTGGTTAACAACAGCCCAATCGCAATCGCGACCATGAATGCCGATCAAAAAATCCTCTCCACCAATGAAGCTTTTACCAACATATTCCAATATCAAGAACATGAAGTTCGCAATAAAGACCTGGATGAAATCATCGCCTGCAGCGAGGATATGGAGCAGGCTAAATTTTTTACCCGGGAAGTTACCAATGGCGGCAAGATCCACGGTGTAGGCAGGAGAAAGCGCAAAGACGGCAGCCTGGTAGACGTTGAGATATACGGAGTTCCCATTGTGATCGAACGTGAACGAATTGGAATCCTGGGTATGTATATTGATATTACCAACCGTAAAGAAGCAGAAGATGTTCTCATTCAAAGCGAAGAACGTTTTCGAGGACTTTTCCATAATTCTCCTATCTCGATGTGGGAAGTAGATTTTTCCGGATTAAAAAAATACCTGGAAGAATTAGGATATAGTAACCCGGATGAATTGAAGTTATTCCTCGAAAAGATGCAGGGATTGGAAAGAGAATTTGCCACCCTTTTGAAAATCATCGATGTCAATCAAACGACGCTATCTCTGTTCAAAGCCGACGACCTGGAAGATCTAAGAAACAATTTTGAGAAAATCTTCATTGACCAATCCGCACCGGCGGTCAGGGATATCATGGTAGCGTTAAATAATGGCGCTCACAAATTTGAAACCGAATTCACCCACCGCACTCTGGATGGTTTCTTGCTGCACACTATCGTGCGTCTATCTCTGGTAGGTGGCTGTGAAGATGACTGGTCGCGTGTGTATGTCTCGATCGTTGACATCACGGAACGAAAATGGACGGAAGAACGGTTACGGTTTCTCAGCATGCACGACACGCTGACCAACTTGTACAACCGCATGTTCTTTGAAACAGAACTGACGAGGTTATCCAAAGGGCGGCAACTCCCTATCAGTATTATTGTTTGTGACCTTGATAATCTAAAATTAGTCAACGATACTTACGGTCACAAAGCCGGGGATGATATCATCAAGAAAACTGCAACGTTATTACAGGAATGTTTTCGTTGTGAGGATATTGTTGCCCGACTGGGCGGGGATGAATTCGCAGTAATCATCCCAAAGCTGGACGAAGCGACCGTCGATAGGATCATTCAAAGGTTGCGAGACAGGATCGGTGTATACAACCACACCCTTCCAGCCAACCGGCAGGGAAAGATCATCAACCTCTCCATCGGTTCCGCCACCACCGTAGAAGGGATGGAGATGGAAGAGTTATTCAAAGCCGCAGACAAACATATGTACCAAGAGAAAAAGAAAAAAAGGAAGAGCAGTCAATGTCAATAGAAACCATCCGCACCAACCATCTGGTGAAGCAAGAAGACCTCAACCACCACGGCACTTTATATGCCGGGCGCACGGCAGAATGGTTCGTCGAAGCCGGTTTCATTGCTGCAGCAAAGCTAACCAAACCTGAGGCAATCGTGTGTGTAAAAATCCACGGTATGCATTTTTCAAAACCTGTCAAGCGCGGGGAGATCTTATGCCTGGAAAGTAAGATCGTATATGCCGGACGAACCAGCCTGATCTCCTATATTCAGGCAAATAAAAACGGTGAAAAATTGTTGGAGGGATTCATCACCTTCGTGCATGTAGATCAAAGTGGTGATCCCCTCCCGCATCACATAACCATCGAACCCGCTTCCGAAGAGGATATTGCTCTATCCAATCAGGCAAAAGCTCTCCGGAAGAACGAATTGTAAAACAGCCAGATCATTTGTCTTCTTGGCTGTCCACATCGATAGTCGTATCACCCGGCAACGGTTCTTCAGGAGTGACGATCCACAAGATGAAATAAACCACCACGCCACCCAGCCCGGCAAATACCAGAGCGATAAAAATAATGCGCACAATGGTCGGATCGATCTGCAAGTAATCGCCCAACCCGGCGCAGACACCCGCAATCATGCGGTCTTTTCTACTTCGATATAATCTTTTCATACGTTTGTACCTCTATGCAATAATACGTAATTCGGGGTTTGGGGGTTGCGATCTCTAAGGAGTCCAATTGGGGAAGAAATCTTCAGCCGGTGAATCAGAGATATCGAGAATACTGCCCCGATCCAATTCCAGGACATAGATCTCGCGATTACCCGTGTAGTTGGACGCGAAGGTCAAATAGCGCCCGTCCGGACTCCATTTCGGCAATTCGGTAGAGGATTCGTAATCGGTCATGCGATCAAGCGTGCCGGTTTCGAGGTTATAGATATAGATCTCCTCGAATTCGGTGCGGGTAGAGACAAAGGCAATACGCTTGCCATCCGGCGACCAATCGGGCTGCACATCCGCAGCAGGGTCATCCGTAACGCGCTCCAGATCCAATCCATCTTTTGACATGATATATAACTCATAATTCACATCGCGGTTGGTCTGGTAGATAATCTGTTCACCATCCGGAGACCAGGCGGGAAATCCATCGGCAAAAGAATTATTGGTTAACTGTTTGATCTCCTGGCTTTCCAGATCCATCAGGTAGATCTCATCATCGCCATCGCGGTTCGAGACAAAGGCAATGGATTCTCCATCCGGTGAAAAAACCGGCATGACATCATCTGCCGCATCATCGGTCAGCCGCTGGACGCCGTTCCCAGTGCTGTTCATCATATAAATTTCAGGGTTGCCATCACGATCAGATACAAAAACGATCTTACCGCCATCCGGTGACCAGGAGGGGAACACATCCACATCGTCATGGCGCGATAGATTCGTCAATGAGCCATCCTGAAAATCATAAAGGTAGATCTCAAAATCCCCTTCGCGGTCAGATTGAAATACAATCTTTCCATACAACCCGGTGACATCCAGTGTAGGCAAGAGAATCGGAGTGGATGTGACATTATAAGGAGCCAGGGTAACCCACGCAGAGGGAGAGGGAGCAATTATGGTGGCAGTCGCTTGGTCCTGGCTCGTACTCGCAGTGGATTGCTCCACCATCTGGCAGGCAGCCAGGATCACGAGCAGCACAACCAACAACAAATTGTACATTTTTTTCATGTTTCTCTATTTCCTAGTTTGAAGATTGATTCGGATCGATCAGATAAAAATTATCGAAAGCAACATGCACGCCGGCACTTTCAAAACTGCCGGCGACCAACCCCACATCTCCAGATGGAAATGTCGTATCTTGCTGAACATCCAGCAAAGTATCATTCACATAAAAGAAAAGAAAATCCTGATAACATTCAAGGCGGAGATGATAGGTGGCATCCGGGGCAGACAGAATCTCAGAAGGCATCATGCCATCATGCCCCAGAACCGTATATTCGCCATTCTCGATTTTGAAAATTCCATAATAACCATCGCTGCTGATCAGTCCGGCGTAAAAATTCTTTTCATCCTGGTAGCGGCACAGCAGACCGTAATCATTATCATAGGGTCCTTCCACCCAATGCGCATCCACCTGCAGACCGATATCGGAATAGTTGCGATACAGGGTTGAAAAATAATCGGTGTTCAGCTCGTCAACGATGAAATGGTACTTCCCATCCAGATAATCCGCCCCGCCCAAGTCATTTTCCGATCTGTCCCAACCGGAAGTATTGGAACTAAAATCATCATAATATATTGCACCTGCCGGTTGGGTGGCAACCCCCGCAGCCCCAGAGGTAAACAGGCTGCCAAAGGGCAGTATGCTGCAGGATGTTGACAACATCAAGAATAGCATGCTCACCGCCAGGGGCGATTTATAGTGCTTTTTATCTTTAGGCAAATTCATATCATAGATTATATTACGTTGCGAAACGGAACTCGGACATTATTCATCAACAGCGCATGATGTGGTTCATGAACACTTACAGGTAACGCAAGAGGAATAAAGTTCTTCTATTTAACTATTTTCCGGGGGGATATGATCCCGCATCAACATTCTGGCTTGCGCCACCGAATACGGAAGCAGTGCATTGATATCCTGTTGCGGGCTGATATCCTGCAGTTTAAAAGGATCGGCGAAGGAAACCAAAGGGATCTGGCTGAATTTCTTGTGATAGACCATTTGATTGATGATCTGCAAAAACTCCGCAATACGCTGGCGCTCGCGGCGACCCTTGCGAACACGGGTCAAGGGATGCCCCAGATAGCGCGGGGTCAACACCTGGCTGACCACCGCCACCTGCACCGTGGTTTCAGGTACCTTGCTGATGAAGATCTCCATACTCTTCGACCATTCATCCAGCGCCTGCATGGCACCGGGCATGAAAGCTGGTTCCGGATCCATATGCCCGCTGGGGAAGATGATGACCGCACCACCCCGCTGGAGATGGCGGACGGCATTGCGAATGACCAGCATGCGCACATAACTATCCACAGAGCCAAACAGGAAATGATCGTTGACATTCCTCATTTTCTTCAGGAACGGGATATTGGATGAGACGATCTTGACATCATCCCGGGGCAGTTTGGCTGCCAGACACAGCGCATCATAGGTGCCCGGATGATTCGATACCACCAGCAACGGTCCGCTGGTGGGAGCTTTTACCTCACCCAATACCTGAATATCTTGCACCAGAAGTTTCAGGCTGATATCGACCGCTTTGTTAAAGCCATACTGGAAAGTCATCTGATCAAAGTAGGAGCCAAGTTTTGAGAAACGGCGGAGAGGGATCCAGAAGACAACTTCCACAAATTTGCGCCAGAAATTGCTGATGGGCAACCCCACCGCTTTCACGATCTCGTCCAATAAGGCTTTGCGCAGTTCGGATTCAGAAGTATATTGATAAGTAACCATTATGCACCCTTGGTAAAACCTTCTCTATTTTATTTATAACCCCATTATCGGAAAGGGAGGCGCAACGAGGATCTATTTTACAGATATTTTACAGAGCCTTAAGCCGTTCTTTACGCAATATAGTCAACCCGATCACGACCTTTTTGCTTGGCGCTGTAGAGCGCCTGATCGACAACTGCCATGATCTCCTGCAAATTATTGCGGCTTTTTGTCAGGCTGGTAACACCAAGGCTAATCGTAACGGATATTTCTTCTTCATCATAATGCACTCGCAAGGCTGCAACCTTCTGCCTGATACGCTCTGCCACCGCAAATGCGGCATCCCCCGGCGTATCAGACAACAAAATCAGAAATTCCTCCCCTCCATAACGAGCAAAGACATCACTTGTGCGCAATTCTTTTTGAATGACCTGGGTGATACGCTGCAGCACCTTGTCACCGGCAAGGTGACCATAATGGTCATTCACTTCTTTATAATGATCAATATCGATCAGGATAAAACTCAGGTCCTTTTTATAGCGAACCGAGCGGGTTATCTCTTTATTAGCAGCGATATAGAAGAAGCGCCGATTATAAATTCCGGTCAACTCATCAATGATTGCCAGTTCTTTCATACGATCATACATAAACACATTATGCAAATAAACGGATACCTGGGATGCAATCGTTTCGAACAGCTGAATTTGCTGTTTGCTCATCGCATCCACCTTCCTGCTGATCACAGAGATCAAACCGATCACCTGATTCTCACGGAGAAGCGGGATACCAAGTACCGAATGCAACTCTTTGACCGGAATTTCTAAAATATCCTGCAGTTCCTGAGGAATATTGTCGAATGAATAATCAGGGTGGTAGCTGAGTTCCTTCCGCTCGATGACCTCTCTTAGAATACCGTACTCCATTCTCACAGGGATCAGGAGGGATCTGGTAGATTGACTTGCCGGGTGATAAATATTCAAATTCAATTTATTACTATCGGGATCAATCAAAGCAATGTTGAAGATATCCATCCCGGGGAAATGTGCCATTTTCTTGACCAGCCCATCGATGATCTCCTTGGTTCCAAAATTCTGGGTCATTTCGCGACCGATTTCAAAAAGGAGAGACAGATCCTGGTTGTTATGTTTCAACTCATCAACATAACGAGCATTTTGAACGGCAATTGCTGCCGCATCTGCAAATACTTTCAAGCGCTGCGCATGTTCCTCAGTGTATTGATTGGGGGTACTGCTATCCACATTAATAAAACCAATCACATTCCCATTTACCACAATCGGACTCCCGATATATGAACGAATCCATTGAGAATAAGCGTTTTGTACCCAGGCAGGATGGAATTTGGTATCGGACACCAGCACGGCAGTGCGATCAGCTGCCATATTTCGAAAATCAGGGATATCATCTATCGACAGATGCAATCCCTCGACAGCTTCTTTGGCGCCGAACTTATCATAGCCTTTCAGTTTCACGAAATGCATTTGTTCTTCATCGTCCAACAAGACCACACTAGCCGCGTCATGGGGTACGACATCTTCAAGGACTTCCAACATTCTTTCAAGGACCACGTCCAGATCCAATGAACTATTCAATGTTGCTGCCACCGATGCCAGGGCATCCGCATAGCTGCGTTGTTCCCTCTCATAGATCTCCAGTTTTTTGCGCTTGGAAATATCCTGAAATACGATCAACGAACCCGAAGGATTAACATTGGTGACGATCATAGAACAGCTGACCTGAACATATTTTTGCTGCGCTTCATCCAAACATATTTCAAATTTGCCCTGCTCGTTTTTGTCCAAATTTTCGATAAGGTGAGGATAACGTTCCAGGGCAGACCGGAACTGTTTCTTCAACAAATCTTTGACCGGGACATCCAATATTTTCTGAACTGCAGCGTTGGCATCCGAGATCTTTCCGCCCAGGTCCACCACCAAAATGCCTTCCTGCATACTATCGAAAATCAGATTGCGGGTCATCGGCGTAATTTCGAAGATCTGCCCGCGGTATAAAGAGATGGTCAATATCAACCCCGATAATGCCAATCCGAGCGGTGTCAAATCCATACCACGCACCGGACTCTTTCCAAGCACATATAACAGATTCCCAACCCACGGGATAAGGGTGGTAATGACCATGATGGCAATCTGAACACGATAGATCTTTGAGAAATTCAGGAAAGTGGAAATCAGACGATAGATACCCCACGCCAAAAATATGTAACTATAGACCCAATAGATCCAAAAGAAAACACCGTGGGTATAAATAAGATTATCGATACCGGGTGTATTTGACGGGCGGATGTTGCTCCAGATCAGACCATGCATATCATTGGTAAAGACCAGCACCAGCGTCAACAGCGGTATCACCGAAAACAAGAGTAAATTCTTGGTCGTAATCCACCGGTCTTTGCGACTGAACTGGCTGGCAAAGATGAAATAGAAAGCCGGCAAAGTTGCAATTCCCAAATATTCGAATTTCGCCCAGAACACTTTATCCGAAATCGATTCAGCCACTCCCTCAAACACACGAAAGACCAACCATAAAGAAACCGAGATCATCACCAGGGCAAACGCCGTACCACCCGGTTCGGCATGTTTCAGAATAATCACCAACGCGATAAAGAGGGAAAGAACAGCCGACCCGAAAAAAACCAGGTCAACAGGCAAGAAATTATAGATCATCCACTCCGTCCTTCGAGTCTTGCGTTTTTATCGTGGCAGGCTGTAATGAAATCCCAATGGGTTTTATTCAATTATAAAGGGTATTTTCCGACCATGAAAGCGGTTCGCTTCCGGGACGGGGGAATTCAGATGCGAATGCAAAGGTGACAAATCTTCTTTTTAACCGTAGAATGGTAACAGGACAATGTTCAACTATCTTTTGGGAGACCATTAGAACCTAAGAAATCATTCGAATAAAGAAGTTTGCCATGCAATTTCAGTTCCGTTATACATCCGGATTATGGTTATTCATGATCTCTGCCATAATCATCCTGTTTCTATTGATATTCAGCTGGCGTTACCGAAAATCTCCGAGCGGGAGATGCTTCATCATCTTGATGATATGCGCCTTTTTGTGGGTATTCAACTTTGTGTTTGAAACCGCCGCCGTCAGCCTGGCATGGAAATTATTCTTCGCCCGCATCCAATTCATCGGGATCACTTTTATTCCCGCAATATGGTTCTTCCTGGTAAGAGAATTCACCAACCGCCGTGTTCTGGGTGATAACTGGTTCGTGGTATTGATCATCCCCATCCTGACCAATCTGATCATCTGGAGCAACCCGCTGCATCACTGGTTCATGGGAAACCCATTCATCATCAGCAGCACTCCTTTCCCGGTGGTGGATTTTGATTATCAGTGGTGGTTCTATACCATCCATGCCCCTTACGGATACCTGTTGGTAGCCAGCGCCCTGATCCTGTTGATCCGTTCGATTCCAAACATGAGCGGGGTATACCGGATCCAGTCGCGTTATCTGTTGGTTGCGATCCTTCTGCCTGCCGTCACGGATATCCTGTATGTGGTCGGCATATCCCCCGTACAACACTACAATTTCACCACGGCAGTCTTCAGCATCTCCGGATTGATACTCTTCTATTCATTATTCCATTTCCAATTCCTCGATCTGCTCCCTCTAGCCCGCGATTCGATCATCAACAATCTTTATGACGGGGTGATCATCCTGGATCACAAGGACCGCATCGTTGAGATCAACCCCTCTGCAAAACAATATCTGTCATTGGAAGACTCTGCTATCGGCAAGGCATTCATCCAGATCAACAATGAGATCATCAAAAAGATCCAGGTGCTGATCGAGGAAAATATCGAAAAGATGGATATCAAGATCGGGAAACAAGCCCCCGTCTATTTTGATGTCAGAGTCAACAACATCACAAAGAAAAACAACGCCCACATCGGCAGGGTGATCGCATTCCGTGATATCACCGAGCGCGTGGAATTATTCAATCAGGTGCAGGCGCTGGCAGTGCAGGATAGCCTGACCGGTATTTTCAACCGGCGTTCCTTTATGGAATTCAGCAAACGGGAGATATACCGCGTGTTGCGCAATCCGGGCTATGCGGTCTCGCTGGTGATGATCGATCTGGACAATTTCAAAGCCATCAATGACCAGTTCGGTCACCCCGTGGGAGACAAAGCACTGGTGGCATTCACCGCTACCATCCAAAAACAATTAAGGGAGTTCGATATCTTCGGGCGAGTAGGAGGGGAGGAATTTGCCATCTTGCTGGCGGATACGGATGTCGAAACAGCCGTGCATATTACGGAACGGCTGCGGGCGGCGGTAGAAGCGCTACGGATTCAAGCGGACAAAAAAAGAGAAGTTTCCATCACAGCCAGTTTCGGGGTTGTATCCTCAATGCAATTAAGGAAAAAAGACATCGAGATCGACAGCATGCTCGATCTGGCTGACAGGGCACTGTATAAAGCCAAACAAAAAGGGCGCAATCAGGTGGTGCTGGTCAAGTTATGAGCAGCGAACCAGCTCAGCGCGCGCGCCCAGCACAAACGCCAATCGGCGTCATCCATAAAATGACCGGAATTGGGGTATTCAACGTAATCAAAGCGCCGCTCGTAATCGGCATAGTATTCTCCTAATGCAATGTGAAAATCACGCGCAAAATGAGCCGGCACCAGTTCATCTTTGCCGGCATTCATGGAAAGCAGATGCACGGACGAAAACGCTTCGATGTGATGGTCGGGGGAATGGGGCAGATCAACCGACCAGTGCGGAGAGCCCAAAATAGAAACGGCGGTTCGTAGCCGGGGTTCAAGCATGATGGCAGCATAGGTAATAAAACCACCCATGGATATGCCCGCAACGCCAAAGCCATCCATGTCATACTCGCCGCTCAGATGATCCAGGATACGCGGCACTTCTGCAGCAGTTTCACGAACGATCTTAATGAATTCACGGTCGCCGGTGGAACTACCGGCAGTGAAACGCTGATCGAAATCGGCATAGCGTCTGGCACCGTGACCAAGCGCATCTACCCCCACTGCCAGATAGCCATGAGATGCCAGGCTGTTCAACTCACGCAAGTTGCTTTCTTTAGAGCCTTTAAAGCCATGGAAAAAAAGGATACATTTTTTACCGGCTGCAGGCTGAAGATGGGTCTCTTCACATGCCACCAGCGGGATGCCATCGGATTCGAAATAGCGTGTATGAATCATAAGAATGCTATTGTATTTGAATTCCCGGATAGATGGAAAACCAGCTCACCATTCTAATGAAAATCCTATCTTTTCTATGCGCGCGAAAAACCCATCCTTTCGAATAAAAACCATGGAGCGCCTGTGTTTTCACAGGCAGCAAGAGGTAAAAGAAAATGCGCCCTGCAGGGCGCATTATGGAAAAGACTAGCGCTTCGGACCGGTGTAAACCACCTCAAACAGGATGCGGTTGGGCGATTCGAACATGACCTGGTAGTAGGTCTCGGAAGGACTGCCGCAGAATTCAGGGCGGTGGCGGGGAGTTCCGAACAGCGCCGGGACGGCATGTTCCTTGAGGAACTTATAAACGTCATCCACATTGCTCTGTTTTTCCACCGCGATCGCCAGGTGATTCATGCCCAGACCATCATAATCGTTCTTCTCCTGCGGTTTGATAGGGGCAGTAAACCACACACTGGCGCCCTTCTCATCACCGACACCCAGCATGTTCTCATCCTCATATAGTACCGACCAATCCAGAAAGGCGAATAAGTCACGGTAGAAGTTGAGGTCCTGCGGGTCGATATTGACCTGTACATGTCCAAAATTACTTTTCATACGATCCTCCCGGATATCCCATTCTTCAAAAATCTCCCCCCATAATAAAACATTTGTTCTACTTTGTCAATATATTATTGACAAATGACTTATATTCAAACGGGTTTCTATCCGATATGATTAAAGGATAGGCAGCAGATGCTGCCAACGAGGAGCAACAGCATGGCGAGCAGCGCAAAAAAGATCCGGCAGGGCGAAGAAGAGGTCAACGGCAACCGTGAAGAATTCAAGAATAAGCTAAAAGCATTATCGGGATGGGAGATCATCACGCAAAATGGCGTCAGCAAACTGATGCGCACCTATTCTTTTGAAGATTTCTCCCATTTATTTGCTTTTACGCAGCAATTAGACCGGATTGCCAACAGAGAAAATCATCACCCGGTTTTGAAATCGTCATGGAGCAAAATCACCGTCATATGGTGGACGCATTCGGAATCAGAACTGCAGGACAAAGACCTGGAAATGGCACAGGAATGCGATGCCCTGTATGCCCATTTCAAGAAAGAGAACCGAAATGAAGAATAAGACCAATATAGAGCAGCGCACGCATAAGATCGTGATCGTGGGTAGTGGAAAAGTTGGCACCACTTTCGCATACGCTTTATTGTTGAATGGATTGGTGGGGGAGATCGTGCTGATCGACATCGACAAAGAACGCACCGACGGAGAGGTGATGGATCTCAACCACGCCGTCCCGCTCACCAACCCGGTGCAAATCTATCAAGGAGATTACAGCGACTGTGCCGGCGCGGAAGTGATCGTGATCACCGCCGGTACCGCCCAGCGCGCCGGCGAAACACGGTTGGATCTGTTCAAACGTAACACGGCCATCTTCAAACAGATCGTGCCGCAGGTGGTGAAATACAATCAGAACGCCATCCTGCTGGTAGCGACCAACCCGGTAGATATTCTCAGTTATGTGACCCAAAAGGTTGCCGGGCTACCATCCGCCCAGGTGATCGGATCAGGGACGATCCTGGACACCTCGCGCTTCCGCTGGCTGCTCAGCCAGCATTTCAACCTGGATGCGCGCAACGTGCATGCCTATATCATCGGCGAGCACGGCGATTCGGAAGTGGCGGTGTGGTCACTGGCTAATATCGCCGGCATGCCACTGGAAGTTTACTGCCAGGCGATCGGTTGCCAGCTGCCTCTCGACCAGCGTGAAAAGATCGGCAGCCAGGTGCGCAACGCCGCCTACGAGATCATCTCGCGCAAGGGAGCCACCTTTTATGCGGTAGCAGCGGGATTGGTGCGTATTGTGGAGAGCATCCTGCGCAACCAGAATTCGGTGCTCTCGGTCTCCAATCGGGTGCCGGGTTATTACGGTATTGAAGATGTATACCTCAGCCTGCCCGCCATCATCGGAGAGAACGGGGTGGAAAGCATCCTGCCATTACCGTTGAATGAAAAAGAGGAAGTTGATCTGGTGAAATCTGCGAATATCCTCAAAGATATCCTGAAGCAGCTGGAGATCTAATCCAGAAAAGACTCCGCCCACAATTCCAGACATAATAATCCCCAAATAGTACGCCCAAATGGTTGCTCGTTTTCCAGCGCTTTCACAAGCTGTTGGGGCTGAAACCAACCGCGCTGTAGGGCGCGCGGGCTGAGCAAGGTATCACGCAGGAAGGAATACAGCGGTTCGGCATGTGACCACATATCCAGCGGGACAGGGAAACCCATTTTATCCCGTCTATCCAAAATCTCCGGCGGCACCAAGTTCTGCCCGGCTTCGCGCAGGATATGCTTGGCCTGCCCACCAGTAAATTTATAGCTGGGCGGCATACTAGCTGAAAGTTCCACAATACGATGATCAAGCAGCGGTACGCGTGATTCGAGCGAGACCATCATGCTAGTGCGATCCTCCACATGCAACAACGCTGGTAATAATGTCAGCACATCAAAGCGAGTCATGCGGTTGATATAAGAAGCAGGTTCATTAGTAGAAAAAATTGCCATATATGCATCAAAGGTGCTGTAAGCACTCGAACCAGGAAAATCATCCTGTAAATAAGAACGGATGGCAGCTCCACGGTCAATCAGGCGGAAGTAGCGCTCTGCCATACTGCCGAACAATCCTTCCTGCCAGAAGTGACGCATGAGAGGTTGGTAGCCCTGTAACTGGGGAAGATTGGGCAAAATAGTTTGAAAATTGACAATATACTGAGGATCTTCCTGCGTGCCTTCGATACCCCCGCGGATACATTCCTCCAGGTAAGCGATCAGGTAGCGAGCATAGCCACCAAACAATTCATCACCACCCTGACCACCCAGCACGACTTTAACATTTTCTCTCGCCAATCTGGCTACCATCAACTGGGGGAAAATACCCGGTCCGGCAGCCGGTTCATCCATGTGATAGATCAATGCAGGCAATGTATCAACAAATTCGCGAGCGGTGGGGAAGATCTCATGGTGAATGGTGTGATTGTGTTCTGCCACAATGTGGGCATAGTGGGTTTCATCAAACTTTCCCCTGGCTTCTTTGAAGCCACCACTGAAAGTATGAATGGGTTTTTCCAGATTGCTGGCTGCCAGCGAAGTGACGATGGAAGAATCCATACCACCACTTAGATGGGTTCCGACCGGCACGTCAGAACGCAAGCGTAGATTAATGGAATCTTGTAAAATCTCTTTCAATTCTTGCACGAAATAAGCCTCGGAATGGTCTATATCGACCTGATAATTCACATTCCAATATCTGCCAGATTTGATCTCACCATGCTGATCTACTTCCAACCAAGATCCGGGGGCAACTTTATAAATATTCTCGAAAAGGGTTTTCTCTCCCAGACAAAACTGAAAGGTGAGATAATCCTGCAGTCCTTCTTTATTCAGTTCAGCTTTCACATCCGGCGATTGAAAAAGCGCTTTGATTTCCGATGCAAACAGGAACATTTTCTCACTGCGATACCAATAGAGGGGTTTAATACCCAGCCGGTCACGCGCCAGAAATATTCTGCGTTCCTGTGTGTCCCAGATGGTAAAGGCAAACATGCCGTTTAACTTTTGTAGGCAATCCTTGCCTTCTTCAATGAATAAATTCAGCAGCACTTCCGTATCAGAACGTGATTGAAAAGAATAGCCTTTCGCCATTAAAAAACGTTTCAGTTCAACATAGTTATAGATCTCGCCATTGAAAATGATCCAATAACGACCGTCGTACGATTTCATGGGCTGGTGCCCAGCCATGGAAAGATCCAAAATGCTCAAACGACGGTGTGCTAACCCTAGGCATCCATCTACAAAGCAGCCCTCATCATCTGGACCGCGGTGTTTTAAACTTTCAGCCATCGCAAGCAGAACTTCGCGATCGACTGCCTTGTTCTGCTCCGTATGAAGAATGCCACAAATACCACACATGTATCCTCTTAAGAATTGATCTTGGTAGGAAAACTGCATCGTACATTCTGTTCTCCAAACTTTTGAACAGCAGCTTTCCGGTCCTTCTGGTACATTTTACCCATGTTGCGATAGGATTTTTTCCATCCGCCAAATGGCCAGTGATAAAAAAGTCCCAACAATAGATAGCCGATCATGGTGATACTGCCCACCATTTTGCTTTTTCCCTGTTTCAGATCATAGCGCAATACAAAAGGTACTTCCGCAAATTTACAACCAAGTAATTTCAATTTCACTAAAATTTCAAGGGTGGAAGTAAAGCCAACTCCCTTCAATTGGATGAAATTGTTACCGTACAACGCAACGGCATCCTGGATGATGCCAGCCCGATAGGCACGAAATCCACACGAATAATCACGTACACCCTTTATATTGAAAACAGTCTGCATGAAAAGGTTCGCACAACGACTGATGAATTTTCTCTGAAAATTCAACCCTAACTGCCCACCACCAGGTCGAAAACGGGAAGTATTGACAACATCATAACCCCGATCGATCATGGCAATCAAATCCAGAATATATCCCGGTTCATGTGTATTATCACCTTCCACACGCACAATAATATCGTCTTGTTTACTGTGAACGGCGATATATTCAAAACCATCGCGCTCAGTCTCTCCCAAACCACGATTGATAGAATGGGTCACTACCTGCAGGGGGTATTTGCGGCTAGCCTCATGTAACAATACAGGGGTCTTATCGGAGCTGCCATCATCTACTACCACAATCCTATATTCCCGCCCCTGTAGCCCTGTGGTCACTTTTTCGAGCAGGGTAAGAATAGCATTTTCTTCGTTAAATGCCGGGATGAAGACCCAGATCATATGATGCTCCCTCTTCCTAGTTGGATCAGAGTAAAACCCTCCACATTATTCTCCAGAATAACGTTGCGCCCATCCACGATCAAGGGGGTACGCATACTTCCTCGTAATTTTGCCATGTCAAGGGAAAAATAATCTTTATGAGCGGTCATAATGACAAGAGCATCGCATTCTTTTGCCTGCTTATATAAGTCACCTTGATAA
>JAAZOK010000133.1 GCA_012797815.1 Chloroflexota bacterium
TGAGAAACTATTTAATTAGGAAGAATCTTTATGGCGCATATGGAAATGCGCCCTACGGGAGGGAAGATTTTTAGACAACGGGAATGGAAAAAAGCGCCATATGGGACAGGATGACGTTATGAGAGGGTTCGTGCATTGCGATTTACGGACGGATTAAGAAAGTATGGTGAGATCTCTCGACAAGCTCGAGATGACATGTTTAATAGAGAAATCCCTACGGCGCATATGGAAATGCGCCCTACCGCTTGAGATGACACAAAAGGAGGGTGGCGATGGAAAGCCATCTTACAGAAATGTAAAGAGGATGCGTTGTGATGACGCATCCTCAAATTTGTTATTCTTGGGCGCTTCCGGCGGCGCGGACAGCCTTGAACTGCAATCCTTCCTTGGAAGGTTCCACACGGATGGTATCGCCCTCATGGAAATCACCTGCCAGGATCTTGAGCGCCAGGGGGTCCTGCAACTCGCGCTGGATGGTGCGCTTGAGCGGGCGGGCACCGAAATTGACATCGTAGCCCTTCTCCGCCAGGTAAGTGCGCGCCGCAGCGCTCACATCCAGATGGAAGCCTTTTTCCTCCAACAGATGCGCTACCCGTTTCAATTGAATATCGGCGATCTCCGCCATGTGTTCCTGCAGGAGCGGGTGGAAGACCACGATCTCATCGATGCGGTTGAGGAACTCAGGCTTGAAGTGTTCCCTGAGCACGGCGGTGATGTCAGCGCGGGTGGCGGCTTTGCCATTCTCCCACAACTGGCTGCCCAGGTTGGAGGTCATGATGATCACGGTGTTGCGAAAATCGACCGTACGCCCCTGCCCGTCGGTCAGGCGCCCATCATCCAGAAGCTGCAACAAGACGTTGAAGACCTCCGGGTGGGCTTTTTCGATCTCATCGAACAGGATCACGCTGTAAGGGCGGCGGCGCACACTTTCGGTCAACTGACCGCCTTCGTCATAACCGACGTATCCGGGAGGTGCCCCGATCAGGCGGCTGACGGTGTGTTTTTCCTGATATTCTGACATGTCTATGCGCACCATGGCATGTTCGTCATCGAAGAGGAAATACGCCAGGGAACGCGCCAGTTCGGTCTTGCCCACCCCGGTCGGTCCCAGAAAGATGAATGAACCCATGGGACGGTCGGGGTCCTGCAGACCGGCACGGGCACGCCGCACCGCATTGGAAACCACGCGCACGGCATCTTCCTGCCCAATGACGCGTTCATGCAGACGATCTTCCATGTGGATGAGCTTTTCGGTTTCGCCTTCCATGAGACGTGAGACGGGAATTCCGGTCCAACGCGCCACAATTTGGGCGATCTCTTCGGCATCCACTTCTTCCTTCAACAAAGCATCCGTGCCCTGCACCTTGCGGATGGCTTTTTCCTGTTCCGCCAGGTTGTTCTCCAGATCACGCAGGGTGCCGTAGCGCAAGCGCGCCACCTTCTCCAGGTCACTGACACGTTCTGCCTGCTCGATCTCGTGTTTGGTCTGCTCGATCTGTTCCTTGATAGCCTGCAGGCTGACGATGGCGCTCTTTTCGGTTTCCCAACGAGCGTGCAACTCGGTGGATTTCTCACGCATATCGGTCAGTTCTTTTTCGAGATGGGCAAGGCGTTCCCTGGAAGCCTTATCCTTTTCCTTTTTCAAAGCCTCCCGCTCGATCTCAAGCTGCATGATGTCACGATCAACCTCATCCAGCGCCTGGGGTTTGGAGTCGATCTCGGTGCGCAGGCGTGCGGCAGCCTCATCGATCAGGTCGATGGCTTTATCCGGCAGGTGACGGTCGGTGATATAGCGATGTGAAAGTGTAGCGGCGGCGATGACCGCTGCGTCGGTGATGCGCACACCATGATGCACCTCATAGCGTTCCTTCAAACCGCGCAGAATGCTGATGGTATCCTCCACGGAGGGTTCTTCCACCAGCACCGGTTGGAAACGACGCTCCAGCGCCGGGTCTTTTTCGATATATTTGCGATATTCATCCAGGGTGGTAGCGCCGATCATATGCAGCTCACCACGCGCCAACATAGGTTTGAGCATATTGCCGGCATCCATGGCACCTTCGGCTTTGCCGGCGCCCACCACGGTGTGCATCTCATCCACAAACAGCAACACTTCTCCGGCAGATTCGGTGATCTCTTTCAACACGGCTTTGAGACGCTCTTCGAACTCACCGCGGTACTTGGCGCCCGCAATGAGAGAGCCCATATCCAATTGCACCAGACGTTTCTTTTTCAAGCCTTCGGGCACATCACCATTGACGATACGCTGCGCCAGGCCTTCCACGATGGCAGTCTTGCCGACACCCGGTTCGCCGATGAGAGCAGGATTGTTCTTGGTGCGGCGCGAAAGGATCTGGACGGTGCGGCGGATCTCTTCGTCACGCCCGATGACCGGATCCATCTTGCCCTGGCGCGCCAGGGCGGTGAGGTCGCGCCCGTATTTTTCGAGGGATTGGTAGGTGCCCTCGGGATTCTCGGAGCTGACACGTTGGGAGCCACGCACGGTTTTCAGCGCTGCCAGAATGGCATCTTTGTTGATGCCGTTCTGCTGCAATAATTTCCCTGCGGTGGAATCGGTGAGCGCCAACAGGATATGCTCGGTGGAGACATAATCATCCTGCATGCCTTTGGCATAGCGCTCGGCGCCCTGCAACACATCCGCTGCGGGACGGGAAAGACCCACCTCCATGGTGGCACCGCTCACACGCGGGTGTTTTTCCAGTTCGCTTTTCACTTCCGACAGCAGAGCCCCGGTAGAACCGGTAATATTGGTGACCAGTGCCGGCACGACGCCCTGATCTTGCTGCAGTAATGCCAGCAGCAGGTGTGCCGGTTCGATGGTCTGGTGTTGATAATCCTGCGCCAGATGTTGCGCAGCAAGAATGGCTTCCTGTGATTTTTGTGTAAATTTATCCAAATTCATGACTTCCTCCTATAACGCTAATTAATCACTTTAATTGTAGGAAGCCCCTATATGAACAGGATAAACAAAACGTCAAAAAAAGATCAGCAAAATGCCATAAAAAAGTTATTCATGATGATGGCCGGCATGCGCACCACCCATATTGATCAGGGGACCAAAAATATGCACCAGTTTCGCCAGTCTGGCTTCGTCATCGACCGCCCAGCATGCCAGCAGGGTGGTGAAAGGCACCGCCAGAAAGAGCCCGATGGTGCCCACCAGCGAGCGCACGATCTCTTCGGCGATGTAATTGATGTTCACCAGCACACCCAGATCCACATTGCTGATCGTATAGAGCACGATCATACTGAGAGTGGCACCCAGATAAGCCAGGATGAGGGTGTTAACGGTCGCACCGACATGATCCTGCCCGATCTCCATGGCACTCCTGAAACGACGTGCAAAGCTCATGTGCGGATTACCGCGGTAGAGTTCAATGACGGCGGAAGTCTGCCCGATCACCAGGTCATCCATCACGCCCAGGGTGCCGATAAAGATACCGGCGATGAGCAGTTTCCTGATATCCAGTCCATTGCCCATCTGGATCAGGTACATGGCGCTTTCATCCCCGGCGCCGTTGAGATGCGCCCAATTGACGAATAACACGGATATCAGATCGGTGACCAGCACCGCGAAGGTGATACCACCCAGGGCAATGTGGGTCTTCAAGGTCCAGCCAAACACCAGATACTGGGTCAACGCCAGGAAGACGAAGGAACCGATCAGGCTAACCGTGATGGGGTCCTTGCCGGCAATGATCTGCGGGATGATATACGCCAGCATGACCAGGATGCTCAACGCCATGCTGATCATGCTGCTCACCCCCTTCCAACCGCTCATAGCAATGCCGGTGACGATGAAAACCAACAGCAGGATTAACAAGGCATTGGTGCGCACATGGTCGATAAAATAGACGGCATACGAGCCATCCCCCATATCCTCCAAATTGACCAGGACCTTATCGCCCACGCGCAGTTGATAATCATCGGAGAGCAACTGGTATTTTCCATACTGCAGTTCATAGCTCTGTCCCGCCTGCTGTCCCTCCAGCAATTCAACCGAAAGCACCTGGTAATTTTGAGTTCTCTCACCCAGAGTGACATTACCTTCTTCCAAGATGGCGGTGACGCGCGCTTTAACGGTAGTGGAAGAATAGCCCACCACCGTGGCACTGCTTGTGGCATTCTTTTGCCACAGCAACACCAGTCCGGCAACAACAATGATGCCCACCACAACAGTAATCAACCTGTGATTTTTATTAAACCACTGCCACATGCAATTTCCTCCGATGTGTATTTTTCAAGTGAAGTGAATCATACCATTGGATCAACCATTAACTCCCAACCTGCCAGGTTGGGAGTTAATGGTATTTAACAGTACGAGATAGTATTTATTTTCTCAACGAAAGCCGGGCAACGGTGCGATAACCGCACACCCCGTTGGAATGGCTGCTCAACAACGGGCAACCGGCGCAGGATGCACGGGAACAAAGCGGCAGGACATTTTTTCCTCCGAAACCCTGTCCCTGTGAGCGAGTGATGGTTTGTAACATCCCGGCCAGCGCCTGCGGGTCCATATCCAATCTGGCAGCCAGATCATTCAGAACGACCACTCCATGATCCCTGCGGATCTCTTCCATTATTCTTTGTATCATTGATCACCTATTTCCAGGTTGGACCAGGCAGGTTCTTGTTCTGACCTGCCTGGTCGTCACGAGGTCAGAAAAGCGAGCCGATCTGGAAGATCAACACTGCCACCATCCAGGCCAGAACGAACTGCCCGATCACGCTCACCCACATCCATTTAGCTCCAAACTCATGCCGTTCGGCTGCCACTGCCACCATACAGGGGGTATAGAGCAGCACGAAGACCATAAAAGCGAAGGAGGCTAAAGCACCGCGCCCGCCGCTGGAGGCTTCAAAACCGGTATGCACGGCTGACATCAAAGCGGTCGGCTGTGGTTCTTCTTCCTCAGCGAACAAATCGACACCGACGATGAGCGGAACAGACTTGATGGTATCCCAGGCAGCGACGAAGAAGGATGAGACAACAGACCAAACATCCTGCACAAAGGAGGTCGGCTCACTTTCTTCTTCCTCCTCCTCCACATCGTAAATCTGCGACATGGTGCTGACCACCACTTCTTTGGCTACAAACCCGGTCAACAGTGATCCCGAAGCCTCCCAGGTTCCGAACCCGGCAGGTTTGAAGATGGGTGCCACCACAGAAGAAACACCGGCAAAAGCACTATCCGCCACCGGGGCATCCGCAAAATTGCCATCGCCCTTCACCGGCAGAGCAAGCAACACCCAAACTACAATACTGGTGACCAAAATCAGGCTCCAGGCTTTTTTCACGAAGGCATTGGTGCGCTCGGACATCTGCGCCCAGATGCTCTTGAGGGTCGGACGGCGGTAAGGAGGTAACTCCATCACGAAGGGAGAAGTATCCCTTTCTTTGAAGATGGTGTTTTTCAACAACAAGCCCACCAGGATCGCCGTCACGATGCCGATCACATACAAGGAAAAGATCACCAGTCCGGTGTTTTCGGGGAAGAAAACCGAAGCAAATAACACATACACCGGCAGGCGCGCCCCACAGCTCATGAAAGGCACCAACAGGCTGGTAAGAATGCGATCCTTTTCGTTATCCAGCGTTCGCGTGGCATAAATGGCGGGTACGGTGCAGCCAAAGCCGACGATCATGGGCAGGAAACTCTTGCCATGCAGCCCCAGCCCGTTCATCAAGCGGTCCATGACGAAAGCGGCACGCGCCATATAGCCCGAATCTTCCAGCACCGCCAGCGCCAGGTAGAGCATCATCAAGACCGGCACAAACACCAGCACCCCCCCCACACCGGCGATGACACCATCCACAGCCATTGACTCAACCCAGGTACCGCTCAACCCCAGCAGGGAGAGGATGGAGACCACCCAATTGGTGATAGGTCCGCCGATCACCCCATCCACCCAATCCAGGAAAGGAGCAGAA
>JAAZOK010000045.1 GCA_012797815.1 Chloroflexota bacterium
AAAAAATTTTGAGGTATATGAAGCCGGTTCGTTGCAGGAAGCACGCGACCAGCTCAAGCTTGGCAATGGGGATCTCATCCTGCTGGATGTGCAGCTCCCGGACGGCTATGGTCAAACTCTATTAAAGGAATTGCAGCAACAACCCAATAAACCGCCGGTAATTTTGATCACCGGGGTGGGCGATATTGAAATGGCGGTGGATGCCATGCGGAATGGCGCACATGATTTCCTGACCAAACCCATCACGGACTTCAAAGTGCTGGAGAACTCCATCGCACGGGCGTGCGAATTGATCCAGATGCGCCGCGAGATCGCCCATTATCGGCAGAAACAGCTCGAATCGGTGGATTTTGTGCTGGGAGAGAATCCTGAAATGCGGGAAGTGGTTTCACAAGCGTTGAAAGCATCCCGTGCGATGGCATCCGTGCTGATCACTGGCGAGACGGGAACCGGCAAAGAAGTGCTGGCACGCTATATTCACCGTTCTGGTCCGCGTGCCTCCAAACAATTCGTCGCCATCAATTGCGCAGCTATCCAACCGACCCTGCTGGAATCGGAGTTGTTCGGACATGATCAGGGTAGTTTTACGGATGCAAAAACCCGCAAGCATGGACTGATGGAAGTTGCCGATGATGGTATTCTGTTTCTGGATGAAATATCTTCCATGCCGCTGGAAATTCAAGCCAAACTGTTGCGAGCGCTGGAAGAAAACTCGTTCCGGCGGGTAGGCGGAACGGAATTGATCAAGGTGGATGTGCAGGTGCTGGCGGCTTCGAACCGCAATTTGAAGGAGATGATCAAAGAAGGCAGCTTTCGGGAAGATCTGTATTATCGCCTGAAGGTGGTGGATATCGATCTGCCTCCCTTGCGCGAAAGAAAAAATGATATTCCTGAATTGGTGGGCTTTTTCATCAAAGAGTTGAATCCGAAACGAGGACTGAATGTGGTCGATGTTACCCAACCTGCCATGGAAAAATTGATGCAGTATTCCTGGCCGGGCAACATTCGCGAATTACGCAATATCATCGAACGTGCCATGTTGTTTTGCGATGGGGAGAAGATCGATCTGCCCGATCTGCCCAGGGATTTAGTGGAGAAGGTGGCACAATAATTGCAATAGTATCAACAAAAAGGAGATACGATGTTTGCAATTAACTCAAATGATTTTACATTGACCCTGGCAGTGGTCCTGCTGGTGATGGGCGTTATCACATTTTTGGTCGGCATCATCATTCTGGCTTTTAAAGTAAAGAGCAATGAGTTCACGTCTATCACTGAACAGACCTCCAAATTGATGGAAAAGGGTATCGTGGATAATGTTTCCGGTCTGATGGAGAACACCTCTTCGTTGCTCCAAACCATCAACCAAATGGTCAAGACCAAAGCCGGAGTGGGTGTATTCCTGGTTTTGGTCACCTTTATTCTGTTTGGTGTAGCTTACTACCTGGTCACCGGTTTATAGAAAGGGTTTCATGATACCTGAAGTATTCCTCGATCTCATTGAGAAGGCTTTCAATGAGGAAGAAAAACAGGTACTTGTAGCATCCCTTTTACAGGACGCGCGCATTTCTCGGGCATTGGAAGATATTCAGCGTTCTGGCAATTGGGAAGCAGATCGGTTGAAAGTATTTGAAAATTGGAAACCGGTCTATTTTGCATTTCTGCTTCAGGATGCCGGGAACAGTAAAAAGAGCTTGCGGGATCTGGTTCAGCATCTTCCAACAGCTTTGGACCTGTCCCTTGCTGACCCGCTGCTGACTTCCGGTGAACCTCTGACCCTGCAACAAGCCGAGGAGAAAGCCCTGGAACTGCAGACAATTTTGCAGAAAAAGACCTGGCATGAAATTGAAGAAGAATATTTCCCCAGTTTCCAATTCCAGAAGGATGCCGGATTGGTGGCAGCTTGTCTGTTGGGACTGCTGGATCAGCCGGATGATCTCATCGAGCAGGGAATAATTTGTTCATCCCGCTTTGAGATCAAGAAGTTGCTGTGCTATGCATTGTTGTGCAATGCACAACCGTTGGATGCTCTCCTCCGTCGTTTGCGCATGATTTGCGATTCGGTAGATGAAGAGGAAAGAATCGACCTGCTGCGTTTCATGCAGCAACAGGGGCGTGGTCAGCTCGTTCGTGCTTTGATCCCATCTAATCTTCAAATGGAGAAAAAAGCCCATGAGGCAGAAGCAACCGGAAAACTCAGCGTAGAACTGCAGGAAATTCAAGCCTTGAACTTTGCGTCCGATCTGCAATTATTGGCAGGAAATGTCAAAACTTCTCAACAGGAAATTGAACAACTGATCCAGAAGATCGATCGGCTGCGCCAAGCCGCACTACAGAAGAAATCAGCCCTGTCTGAAGAGATCAGCATTGATCGTATAGATGGGAAAACCAGACTAACCTCAAATAAATATGATTGGAAAAGCGTCCCCGCCCGACTGGAATTAGGAGAATTGAAAAGACCAGCCATAGGTGAAATCGATGAGGTTCTGTACACACTTGAGAACAACCTCCATATCTATGCTGGTAATGAAAAAATGCAGGTGAAGGTCGCTGACTATTATGCCGACCTGGGTGATTGGAAAAGAGCCCAAAATCATTTGAAAATTGCCCGGATTCTCAGTCCGGATGATTCCCGCATAGCAGAGAAATTATTGCATTTATTTATAAAAAATCAACGCTGGGATTTGGCGCATAGCGCATCACACAGCATTCTGAAAACTGTGGAATCCCCGCCATCTTTTTTACCTTTTTATATCGAATTGAAAGCGTTACTTGCCGGTGGCAGAAAAGAGGAGGTTCAACACCGTTTACGGGGTTACCCGCTCGAAACCTTGGCGCAAGATCCCCATGCTCTTTTCCAGGCAGGCACCTTGTTCATGGACCTGGCAGATTGGGAAAGAGCCGTATCCTTCTTCGAGGCGGCAATAGCGGCTGGCAGCACCGACTTCTCAACCTGGATCGCTCTTTACGGGTGCCTTGTGCAGTTACAGAAATCCCAAAAAGCCGAGGGGATTCTCTCGGAGGCGTTGGATTTATTCAGAGAAAGAAAAGGCTTTTACGAACAGTTGATCCCTGTTCTGATGGCTGGTGGAAAGACGGACCAGGCTCTGGCGCTGGTCGATAAGATTGGTATTGAGGGAGCGGATCCGTTTGATATGGCTGCTATCGTTGAACATCTTATTCGACGCTCGCATCAAGCCTGCGCCTACGAAATAGCCAATAAAGCGATCGAACGGTACCCGTTGCATGCAGCTCTCGGGTATCAAACCGCTTACGTATTGCTGGAAAATGGTGAACATGAACGTGCTTCTGAATTGCTGCGATGGTCAGCGGGTGAAAAGGGAAATGATCCGCACTACTTGATCTTGCAGGCAGTGGCGGATCTTCATAGTAGCATGTCAAGATTTCCTATGGGGACAGACGAGGCTGATGTGAACCGAATTCCAACGGTTCTTGCGAATATCCAAAAGATACCCGCCACGGATTATTGGAGAAATTTGATCGAAGCGGAAAGTTATCGCTTACAGGGAGAACTGAACCAAGCAGCCGAAAGTTATAAAAAGATCATTCTGGATAATTCTCTGGGTGAGAACAGGGCACAGTTGTGGCGTGCGCAGGTTGGATTGGCAAAAACCATGCTGAAGGCTAACCAGGTGGAAACAGCCATCACTTTATTGAATGAGGCGTTACGGACACAGCCTGACAATTTGGGTATTTACGATCTGCTGGCAGAAGCATATCGCAGTTGTGACTTGGGAGAGGATGCCTTCCAGATCGCCGGGCAGGCTCGCCTGGTATGTAAAAAACAGAAGGATATTACTGGCTGGTATGTAGCTCAGATGCTCAAATTAGGGAAGCCTGATGAGGCAAGAAAATATTTTCAACAGGAAGAAGAGAATTTACAGTCTTCTCCCGCTTTCCTGTTCGAGAGAATGAAATTCGAACATCGCTTTGGTAATATTGACCAGACGATCAGCGCTATGCAGGCCCTGATGGCATTGGAGAAGCTCTCGTCTGAACAAGTCTATACTGCCTTGGAGATTGCCCAGGAACTGAAACAACATGATCTTAGCCTCAGGATAGTGCGAAAATTGCCGGAAGAGAACTCGGATCAAACGGAATTGCTTTTCATTGAAGCCTGTATTATGTGGAACGATGGAGATCATGCCGGTGCCATGCAGCATTTACAACCTGTCGAAGGGAAAGAAGGTTGGAGTGAGATTGACATGGCTTTGAATGCTTTGTTTGCTTTTCAAGACCAGAAAAAGCCTGCCGTCATGGAAGTCATACTCCAAATCTTGAATAACGTTGAGGTATGCCGCTCTAAGATCGCTGCGCTGCCTGCCCACATCCGGGATATCATCCCCACGCCGTGGCTACCCGCGCTTACTGAAACCCAATTTTGGGTAAAGATGGCAGCCCTTACCCTTCTGGAGCAACCGGTCAGTGAAGAGCAATACGATGCATTATTATCCATGGTTGAGATAAACCAAATTGATGCCCTTTCAAATGGCTGCCTCTTGATTTGTAATTGGATGCGAAGCGGAACATTGCTCGCAGGGCATGATTGGGGGAATGTACTGGACGGTTTGGAAGGATGGGAAAGTGCTGGTCGAGATGTTGTCGTCGGCGTGATCCTGAATATCCTCATGGATGAAGGAAATGAGATCGCCGTGGCGGAGAGACTGAATGCCTTTCCTGCCGCTCGCTTGTCAGAAAAGGGCATTACTCTTGCCAAAGCGCGTCTGTTGAGCCGCAACGGGAATAAACTTGAAGCTTTGCAGCTTTACAGGCAGGCGATGGATAAAGAACAAACCGGGTCGGCCTCTGTCGTCGATCTGGATGCCCGTCTTCACAACACGCTTTCATCCATCCCATATTGGCTTGGCAAGGGCGCTTTGGAATTGCTGCAGTGGCAGGACGCCGCCGCAGCATTTGCAAAGAGTTTATCGTATTCGACAAATCTGGTATTTCTGAAAAATGGATCTGTCGCAGGATTATTGAAAGTTTGCCTGAATGGTTGGAGCTATCCGGCTATCGAGGTGGTCAATGTGTTCCCGGATGATCTCTACTCAATTTACCGGCCATTGCTGCATGACCAGATCGATCTGTTGCCGGTTGAGCTAACTCATCACATGCGGTTGGTGGTGAGTTTCCTGGATGGGGAAGAACTTCCTGATTTGCTGGAAGAACAGGATACACAAGATTATCTTGGGAGGGCAGTGCGCATCATGCAGTGTTGCCGCAGGAAGGATATTCAGTCGGTTATCGCGATGGCGGAAAACGGTGTACTTGAATCCGATCTGGTGATCCTGGCATTGGCGCTGCTTTCGGATGAACAGCGTGGCATGTTGATCCCGCTGATCAATGCAGCGATTTTTAAAGATAAAAACAACGCATATTTGTATGCCGCTTTGGCGAAGACCTTTGTTTCACAGGATGAAACTGACCTGGCGATCGATGCTTATGAAAGTGCTCTGGGTATCATGGATGACCAGATAACCTGGCAAATGCGCTTAGCGACTTTATACGATCAGAAGGGCGAATTGCACAAAGCCTTATCCGTCTCAGAAAAAGCGACGCAACGAGATCCCGAAAATGTGGATGTGAATAAAATATACTTGCAAAATCTTTTCCGGGCGCATGATTATTCCACCTTTATTCATCAGATTGAAAAGACCCCCAACGATTTTGTCGGCAATGATGAACTGCAGCGAGATTTGGTGACTGCCTATTACGAAACCGGGCAGTATCGCAAAGCATTGCGTTTGCTGAACCGTATTGCGAAAGATCCGGAACAGGACCTGGAATTGCTGTTGGTTCAGGCGAAGATTGCCACCCGCTTAGAAAGCATTCCCAAGGCGATGGAATTGATCAGGAAGGCTTACAGCCTCGATCCAAAAAATCCACAGGTGATCATCCTGCTTGCCGATATTAAATCCAGAGAGCAGAACAGGGAATTCGGGTTGGAAATAATCGAAAAAGCCCTGCAATCAAACATTCATGCGCTTGATCTGATCCTGGAAAAAGCCAGGTACCTGGAAGAAGTGCGGGGGAAGAAACGCGCCCTCGATTTTATGCAGGGATATATCGAAGCGACACCGGAAGGAGTGCCTTATGCGATTTGGAACCGTTATGCTGATCTCCAGACCGCCAATGGCAACCTGAGCGCTGCTTTGCAGGCATTGGAGGCATCTGTTCAGCAGGAGGAATTCCAACCGGATGTGCATGTTCAGCTTGGAAAATTCTGCGCTCAAAATGGTGACCTGGATAAAGCCGTTTTTCATTTTGATAAAGCTATCCACATGGCACCGGAGAATATGCAGGCATATGTTCAATTGGTGGATGTGTTTTTAAAACGCAGAGAAGCGCAACGCGCGAAGAAAATCATCATAAATGCGCTCGAAAATTGCTCCGAACATTATTTAATATATGAAAAAGCTTCTCAAGTTTATAATCAATTAGGAGATAGTGAGCAGGCGGAACAGGCATTACGCAAAGCTGCGGCACTCAATCCAAATGACGAGGGACTGCGCGAAAAACTTGGCATTGTTTTAGCGGAGCGCATTTTTAATAAAGAATAGGAATCTGATCCTTCATGAAGATCACCAGAGCAGATTTGTTGAAATGGAGTGACACTGCTTCCTCGAAAGAGGAACTGGATGTGTTGCTCGATTGCCTGCAAAGCTGGGTGGCTGCGTTTCCGGGCGATCTTGAAATGAAATATATCCTGGCACAGCAACTGCTGTCGCTGGAGCAATTTGAGAATGGCATTGCATTATTGCAATCTCTGGTCTTGATCCATCCCGAATTTGCCAGGGCATATACCCTTTTATATCAATTCTCTCCCGGTGATAGCGTCCGGGAAGGATATTATGCATACGTTCAATATTTCAATGGAAAGAGCGAGCATAAAGAAAGCTGGTCCTATGCTCTGCTGCAGGCGAAGCAGTATTTGGAGAGAGGGAAAATAAAAGAGGCTGAAAGTGCTGTTCTATCCCTCTTGGAAGCCCATCCGCAAAATTGTCTGGTAGCCATGCTGCATCTGAAGCTCATCATGAGCCGAGAGGACGATTTTTCCATTCTACAGTTTGCCAGGATGTATCAGGAAAAGTGGGCGGAATGTGTATTTTTCCGTTTGGTATTGGGTGATTATCTGCTCAGGTTCGGGTCTGAGATCCAGGGGATGAACCAGTTACGCGAGACGGTTTACCGTGATCATTTCGCGATCGTAGCACAGAGCTTGTGGGGTACCGAGAATCCCTATCATGATTTATGGCCGGATACGACAGGATTTTTCATCGAGAAAGCCGATAACCAGATTTTTAGTAATCTGCAAAGCAAACGGCCATCTCCAAAAGAAAAGAAAAAAACGACTCCGGCAACTCATCGTGAAATACCCACCCCTGTGCATAAGGGCATCTTTGCCAAACCGGTATACGTCATTTTGACCTCTCGTAGTGGTATCGAGAAGAAATACGGGGAAAAGACCTATGAGGTCATTCGCTCTCGACTGCAGGATCTGGCGACTTATGTGACGATGAAAGATAACTGGAGTAGCGTCATTTTTATCCCGGATGATAAAAACCACATGCTCCAGTTTGGGTTGAATGCCATCGAGAATAATGATGCCTGGGAAATAAAGCTGGCATTGCAGGACCTGGCCGGTTATTTTGCGGCTCACGATAAAAAGATCGGGGTAGTGTTGATCGTGGGGGGAGATGAGATCATCCCATTTCACCGTTTGCCCAATCCCACGGATGATTCGGATAGTGAAGTGCTGTCGGATAATCCGTATGCTACGCAAGATAGCAATTATTTCGTGCCGGAGTGGGCAGTCGGCAGGTTTCCGGATGAAAAGGGCAGTGATCCGGGCTTATTATTAAAGCAATTGCGCGTAGCCATTCAATGGCATCAAAAGCAGAACCAGCAGCGTTCCCTGGCTGAAAGGGTGAGCGAGACGTTACAGTTCTGGAATGTCTTTTCCAACATCTACCAGGGTATTTCGGAAAAGAACAATAACTATGGCTATTCCACTGCTATCTGGCAGCGTTCCTCCATATCAGCTTTCCGGCCAATTGGGAAGGCGAATTACCTGAGGACCTCACCCCCGTACAATACCAGTAATTTGGATGCGTTGACCATCGCTGAAGCGGAATATGCATATTTCAATTTACATGGCATCGATGATTCTCCCAATTGGTACGGGCAAAAGGATATCACTGCCGGTGAAGATACCCCCGACTTTCCGGTTGCTTTACAACCCTCGCATATCGATTTGCAGGCTGAAAATCCCAAAATCGTCTTCTCCGAAGCATGCTATGGGGCATATATTCAAGAGAAGACCGCGGATGGGGCTTTGAGTTTGCGTTTCCTTTCCTCTGCCTGTCGCGTGTTTGTCGGATCGACCTGCATTGCGTACGGTGCTATTTATCCTCCCCTGATCGGTGCCGATCAGTTGGCATATCTATTCTGGAATTTGATCGAAAAAGGTTACAACGCAGGCGATGCCTATATCCGTGCCAAGTTGAATCTGGTTAAATCCATTTTACGGCGTCAGGGATATCTGGACGGTGAAGACCAGAAGACCCTGCTTTCGTTCGTCATGTATGGGGACCCTCTTTATTTCAGCGATACCAGTTCTGAAGAACACATGATCCGGGAAGATGAGAAAGTGCAGGAAAGTTACCAGGTTATCAATGATCAGGAACTGGAAAATGTGGCGCTGCCCAAGATCTCAGCCGATATTCTCAGCAATGTGAAGGAAGTGGTAAAAGAATATCTGCCCGGCATCGAAGGCGCCGATCTCAGTATCCGGGAAAAACAGATGAAGATATTGCACGCGGTCAAGAATGCCAAGGGAACGGTTACCATGCAGGACCAGCTTTCCCATAGAGTCTTCCTGACCTATAAGAAGAGCTTCCCGGTTCGCAACAGCCAGATCAAGCAATATACACGCGTTACCCTGGATGATCACGGGAAAATGATCAAATTGTCTGTTTCCAAGTAAATTGATTTCCCCCACAAAATTGAAATGTGAGTTTTCCTCATTTATAATCAATGCAATTATTTCAATGGTTTATTTTTAAGGAAAGAAAATGCAAAAAAATTACAGTGGTAATGAAATTCGTGCGACCTTCATCAAATTTTTCGAAGAAAGAGGGCATACCTTTGTACCTTCTTCTTCGTTGGTTCCTGGGGGGGATCAAACCCTGCTATTCACTAATGCCGGCATGGTGCAGTTCAAAGACGTTTTCCTGGGATTGGACGAAAGACCCTATACCCGTGCGGTAAATTCGCAAAAATGCATGCGCGTGGCGGGCAAGCACAATGACTTGGAAGATGTGGGACGCGATGATATCCACCATACCTTTTTTGAGATGCTGGGGAACTGGTCTTTCGGGGATTACTATAAAAAAGAAGCCATCACCTGGGCATGGGAACTGCTTACCGGCGTCTGGAAATTAGATAAATCCAAATTGTGGGTTACCTGCTTCAAGGATGAATTGAACGAGATCCCTGCCGATGAAGAAGCGGTCACCGCCTGGAAAATGCAGCCGGGATTGGAGGAAGCGCACATCCTGCAGTTCGGGCGCAAGGCAAATTTCTGGGAAATGGCAGATGTGGGACCCTGCGGTCCGTGCAGCGAGATCCATATCGATCGGGGCGAAGCATTTTGCAATAAGAAGAATGTGCCCGGGCATGAATGCAAGGTGAATGGCGATTGTACGCGTTATGTGGAATTATGGAATCTGGTGTTCATGCAATACAATCGCCTGGGTCCCAAAGAATTGATACCCTTGCCCAAAAAACATGTCGATACCGGTATGGGGTTTGAACGCATTGTTTCTGTACTGCAAAATGTGGATTCCAACTATAAAACTGACCTGCTGCTCCCCCTCATGGACGTGGTATTGAAATTGACCGGGCAAACGCAGCAAGAACGCCTGGATAACTTTACTCCCTATCGGGTCATTGCAGATCACGCGCGTGCCGCATCCTTTCTGATCAGTGATGGAGTGGTGCCCGGCAATATCGGCAGGAACTATATCTGCCGCATGATCATCCGCCGGGCTGCTCGTTTTGGCACCAAACTCAATTTGCATGAACCGTTTCTGGCGCTGGTGGCAGAGGAAGTGATCCATATTTATGGAGAAGCCTATCCGGAATTAATCAAGAATAAAAAGACCATTCTGGATAATCTCACCCGTGAAGAATTGCGTTTCAAAAAGACACTGGAGACGGGTCTTTCCTATCTGGACGACCTGATGAAAGCCAACCAGTCCACGAAGACCATCTCCGGTGAGGCAGCTTTTGAACTGTATGCGACGCATGGGCTGCCATTTGAGATCACCCGTGATATCGCGGGCGAAGAAGGCTTTAGCGTGGATGAACAGGGTTATCTCCAGGCTATGGAGCAGCACCGTGTGGAATCGGGTGCGGGCAAGGAATTTGGTCCGTTGGGTGGTGAAGATGCCGAAAAATACGCCTCTTTTATGGAGCAGATCGTCAGCACCGGCAAACTTGACAGGAACGGTGTTGCCTATGATCCCTATGACCGCACTCCCATGCAGCAGCCCATTTTGGCTTTGATCTCCGATGAGGAATTGGTGGATTCACTGACGGAAGGCCATGCAGTGGAAGTGGTGCTCGGGAAGACCAATTTCTATATCCAATCCGGTGGGCAGGTTTCAGATACCGGAATGATCACTGCTCTGGATGGAACCTGGCAGATCAGGGTCGATGACGTGCGCAAACCCACCACCGGGCTGATCGTGCACGCTGGTGTAGTGCTAAAAGGAACGCCCACAGTAGGGGAGATGGCATTCACCAGTGTAGACCTGAAACGTCGCCAGGATATCATGCGCAATCACACCGCTACCCACTTGTTGCATGCCGGATTGCGCAGGATACTGGGTACGCATGTGCGCCAGGCGGGTTCGCTGGTTGCTCCTGATCGCCTGCGCTTCGATTTCACCCACCCGGAACCCATGAGCGATCGCGAGCTCAAACAGGTGCAACAATTTGTCAATGATGCCATTTTGGATAATGAGCCATTGCATGTTTCCGAAAAGAATTTACAGGAAGCGATGGATGAAGGGGCGATGGCACTATTCGGTGAGAAATATGGCGAACGTGTTCGTACGGTGGTGATCGGAGAAGATGAGATCACTTCGTATGAATTGTGCGGTGGTACCCATGTGGATGAGACCGGGGAGATCGGTAGTTTCATCATCGTCAGCGAGGGTAGTGCAGCAGCCGGTATTCGCAGGATCGAAGCCATCACCGGCAGACAGGCTCAAAAATTGATCGAGAAACGTTTTGACCAGTTTGAGAAGATTGCCGGCAGCTTGCAGGTCAATGTAGAGCAGGTCGAGGATAAACTGGCCGGTGTGTTGGAACGCGAAAAAGAGCTGGAAAAAGAAAACGCTCAGTTGCAGAAGGACTCTGCGATGGCTAAATATAACCAGGCCAAAGCAAACGCACAATTAGTAAATGGAAGCAGTATTCTGACGTTGCATATCGGTGCCGGGGATTCGACCACACTGCGTGAATTGGCTGATCAGTTCCGTCAGGATTATTCTTCGGGTAGTGCGCTATTCTCCGGGATCAACGAGAAAAATGAACCGTTCTTCATTGCAACGGTTACGGCCGACCTTATTCAAAAAGGGATTAAAGCAGGGGATGTGGTCAATGCAGCGGCAGGCGTGGTCGGGGGCAGAGGGGGCGGAAAGCCCGATCTGGCACAAGCCGGCGGCAAGGATGCATCCGGGATTGAAGAAGCATTGAAAAAAGCCAGAGAGTTCATCGAGGATAAATTGAA
>JAAZOK010000109.1 GCA_012797815.1 Chloroflexota bacterium
ATTTGCCCCTCGATGAGCGAGTGGCCGTTCTTACTCAATAGAATAGGGGGTCGACCATCTCGAACGGGATGATGAAGTTCGCCATTCGGGCCGATGGCCTCGCCTGTAACCATGCACTGATCGGTTAATTTCCGAAGACTAGCCCGAGCTGTACCACCCAGGAGATATCGATCAGTGGCCGCCTGTTCTGCAGAAACCCATTGCTTTAAGGAATTGAGCATTAAACAAAAAACGCGGAACTCTTCTGGCAGTAGGTTCTGAAGATCCGCTGGTAGAGGTGTTTCATTTAGAAAATCGCGAATAGTCTGGTCAGACTTTGCCATCTCAGATGACTTTCGTAAAAGGATATCTCCAATTTCATCGATCACAGCTACGAAAGCCTCTCTCGGGACCTTTTTATTCAAATTTGCTCTATCGATTTGAGATTGAACCTGGTAAAACGCAAGATATTCACTGAGCAGGCGCTTTTTTTCTTCTGGAGAGAGCTGAACATCCGATCTCGGGCGTTTATAGGGCATTTCGCCATCCTTCTTTCAGGTTATGAAAACTAATTTCCGTTTGAACTGATCCGATCCAAAAATGTTTTGTTCTTGAACGGTTTCTTACCACGTAGCGCTTTACCCTACTAGCAATCAGTCGCTAGGTGGTGGATGATAGGATGCTATTTCTTGAAAGTGGCTAAGACCAATTATTTCTCGTAGCCCTGCGCAAAATGGATCAAAGTTTTTTGAATTTCATTTGAAACCTCGGCTGGAATTGATGCAACGCCACCCCCGATAGCATACGGATGCCTGGGATCATTCACTGTATTCTGGTTTTGCCATCCGAGAATATCCCATCCATCTTCCAGGTATGTTTTGATCCGCTCTAGGTCGGTTTTCACGATTTCCATGTGCACTTGTGTATTCCAACGTTCAGGATCGCCTTCATGCGCATCCATTGTCGTAATCGGAACGATGCGCAATTTGCCCTGGAGATCCTTATATTGGTTGCTGTGCATCAGGGATTCCATACGGTGCATGACTGCAGCTTGATTCGCTCCATCCGTTTGGGTAAACCAACCTCCCCGCTTATATGTTTCTTCAATTTTGTGGGTTTGACCATAATTCGCCGAATAGATAATTCCGACTCCTTTCGATCCGTTCTTGATCAATTCCTGGCCTTTTTGAAGGATGGCTTTTGCCTGGTCTTCAGCGGAAACCCCAATTTCACCTTTCCTGAAGGGTAGCAAAAAATTGATGAAAGTTCCTGCACTCATGAGTTATTCCTCTTTTTCTATCGTTTCCAAATTGAGGAGTGAGTCTGCCATGATGAACAGTCCAAGATATATTTTACTCCGGATGAGAAATGGAAGAGTTGACGAAGAAAAAGAAATATCCTTAAGAATAAAGGTGCGAACCTGAATCAGTACGAGGTTTATTCCCATGACAAGTATGCCGCCACGCAGGCCATGGCATGGGTCGCAATATCTAGTGCTTAATGGCTAAACCCATCTTGGATTTGTTTACGCGGCTTATCGCAAAAATGACCATTCATATCTCACCCCGCTTATTACTTGTCGATGTTGGTGTTTATGTGCGAAATGTAAAACTTCTTTCCCCTCATAAAATCATTTTTCACCCATTGAATACCGGACACTTTAACAAATGACGACCGCCATAAGGTACACTATGTTTTTTCCCGCCAAGGAAGAACAAGGAGTGAACCTGTGGACAATCGTCGAGTCTATCGTACCATCAGAATGGCTATGAAACAACTGTTTC
>JAAZOK010000072.1 GCA_012797815.1 Chloroflexota bacterium
CACCAGATCCTGTTGGAAAAAGATCTGGCAGCCGAAGGTTCATTGAATCGCCAGTTAGCCGATCAATTGGCTGAGCAACTCTATAATCTTGACCAGACGAATATCGCATTACGCGAAGCACAAAGGCGACTGCTTTCTGAACGTGAAGAAGAGCGCAAGCATCTGGCGCGTGAGATCCACGATCAGATCATCCAGGATTTATTAAGTGTGAACTATGAACTTGAAGAGATCGCTTCACGGCAATCGGTTTCGAAAGAACTGGAAGCAGATCTGGCTACGGTCAGACAGAGCATCAGGGCATTGATCGGGAATTTGCGCCACATCTGCGGCACTTTAAGACCTCCGACCATTGACAGCCTCGGGCTTGGTGCTGCTCTGCAATCATTTACTCATGATTGGCAGGCCCGCACCGGTATTGATTTGTCTCTGGAACTGGATGCAAACCTGGGAAGGTTGCCGGAAATGATCGAATTATCGATCTTTCGTATTGTGCAGGAGGGGCTTAACAATGTATGGCGCCATGCGGAAGCACAACATGTGTGGATCGAGCTCAAACATACATCCCCCAGAGCTCTGATGGTTGCGATCGGTGATGACGGAAAAGGATTGCCGGAGAACCTGGACCTGGTATCCCTGACATCCAATGGGCATTATGGATTGATGGGGATCAGTGAAAGAGTTTCATTACTGGGGGGCAGGATGCACCTCGAAAAAAGGACCAATGGTGGCTCGAACTTAATGGTGGAGATCCCACATCCCAGGGTGGAAATCAAGGGAAAGAAAAAACGCAGCGAATCGATAACAGAATAGGGGAAACCCCCTAACGAAAACAGGGGGAAATTCTAAAAGCCCGGACCTGAAATATTGTATTCTTTAACGACAGATTAACATCTTGTTATGGTGTTTTTGAATAAGGTTGTCTGAATATAGCAAGATGAGAATATCTTGTTGTTTGAACTCATGAAACTGTCACAACCAGAGGATGATCATTGCCGGAATCAGAACGACGGTTTTCCGCTAACGCGGAAAGAGAAGATAAATTCATGGAATGGATAAGGGAGGTGCAAGGGAAGAAATTAGAACAGGAACATCCGGAAAAAGAAACAAATATTTTTAAGGAGGCAGTAAATGTTTAAGAAGATTTCGTCGTATTCTGTTTTAGCTGTATTGGTAATTTTCGCCATGTTGCTTTCAGCATGCGGTACCGCCGCAACGGAAGAACCTGCCGCAGCCGAAGAAGCTGCACCGGCAGAGAGCATGGAAGAAGAACCGGCCGGGGAAGCATTGGCGGTGGGGATTGTTCTGCCAACCAAAGATGAACCGCGTTGGATCCAGGATGAGACTCGTTTCACCGATGCTTTGAACGCTGCTGGCTACAACGTGGAAATTCTCTTCAGCCAGGGTGATTCCGCTAAAGAGAAAGCCAATGTTGAATCTTTGATCTCCAAAGACATCAAAGTTCTTATCATTTGCCCGCAGGATGGCGCAGCCGCTGCAGCCGCAGCCGAAGAAGCTCGTGCCGCTGGCGTGAAGGTCATTTCTTATGACCGTTTGATCCTTGGCACTGATGCCGTTGATTACTATGTTACCTTTGATAGTAATGCAGTTGGTGCTCAGCAAGCACAGTATCTTGTTGATCATGCCACCGGTTCCGGCAATCCTTTGTATCTGTATGCCGGCGCTGCTTCTGATAACAACGCTTTCCTGTTCTTCGAAGGGGCATGGAGTGTCTTACAGCCTAAAATCGCTGACGGCACTTTTGTGATCAAGAACTCCAGCGAAGCTGTTGCTCTCCAGGATACGGCAGCCTTGAGCCGTGATGAAATGAGCAAGATCATCGGTCAGGTTACAACCAACTGGGATTTCAACACTGCCAAGAACCTGGCAGAAGCTAACCTCACCGCCACCACCGCAGCCGATAAAGGCGATGTGTTCATCCTGGCTCCCAATGATGGCACCGCTCGCGCTATTGCCGATGCCTTCGCAGTGGATACCGATGTGACCAGCTACTATGTTACCGGTCAGGATGCCGAAAAAGCTTCTGTGCAGTACATCATCGATGGAAAACAGTCCATGACTGTGTTCAAGGATGTTCGCACGCTGGTTTCTGATGCGATCAGCGCAGCCGTAGCTTTGCTCCAGGATACTGCTCCTGAGTCAAAGGGTTCCTATAACAATGGCGCTGCTGACATCCCCGCCATTCAATCCGCAGTGGTTACCGTTGACAAAGACAATGTCCAATCCGCTCTGATTGATTCGGGATACTATTCAGCCAGTGAATTCACCGGTTTAGAGTAACCAAGATCCAACCATACAGGAATAGTAATGGGATTTCCCATTACTATTCCTGAAATAATTTCCTATACTTTAACAAGATCGTATTGGAGCCATAATGAATGATGCAATCTTAGAAATGGAGCATATTACCAAGGAATTTCCCGGAGTTCGTGCGTTAGATGACGTGTGCTTTCATGTAAAAAGAGATGAAATTCACTGTCTGGTGGGGGAAAATGGTGCAGGCAAATCGACACTGATGAAGATTTTAAGTGGAGTCTACCCCAGCGGAGAATATACGGGGGAAATCATCTTTGAAGGGAATGTACAGAATTTTAACAGAATTGATGATAGTAAAAAAGCCGGAATAGCTATTATCTACCAGGAATTGGCGTTGATCCCGGAGTTGACCGTCTATGAAAATATTTTCCTTGGGCATGAGATCAAGAATGGCTTTGTAATGAACTGGAATGAGACGATTAAACAAGCCAAGGAGATGCTCAAAAAAGTCAAGCTTGATGTCAATCCCACGGCAAAAGTGAAAGATCTGGGATTGGGGAAACAGCAGTTGATCGAAATTGCAAAAGCGTTAAGTATGGATGTGAAGTTGCTGATCTTGGATGAGCCGACTTCAGCATTGAATGAGAGCGATAGTGAAAACTTGATGAACTTGCTGCGAGAACTGAAAAAGCATGGTGTAACCAGTGTTTTGATTTCTCATAAGTTGAAGGAAGTGATCGGTATCGCCGATAGGGTAACCGTTCTGCGCGATGGGAAAACCATCTGCACACTGGATGCTCATAAAGGTGAAGTATCTGAAAATATCCTGATCAAGCACATGGTGGGACGTGAAATCAATAATGTCTATCCTGAAAAAGCAGCCCGAGATATTGGAGGCACGATCCTTGAGGTTAAAAATTGGAATGCTTATGATACCAAATTGGGGCGGGATATTCTGAAGGATATCAATATCCATGTCCGCAAGGGTGAGATTGTCAGCCTGGCAGGGTTGATGGGATCAGGACGAACGGAATTAGCCTTGAGTCTTTTTGGCAACCCTAAAAAATATATCATTCAGGGGGAAATGTATGTGGGTGGGGAACTGAAAAAGTTCAAACATCCCGAAAATGCGATCAAAGCGGGTCTGGCTTATGTGACGGAGGATCGCAAAGGGAATGGCTTGATCCTCATTCAGGATGTGAAGCAAAACGTCACGCTGGCAAATCTGCGTGCCATTGCTGAAAATGGAGTGGTCAATAATAACGAAGAAGTAGTGGCTGCGAATGAATACAGAGATTCGCTGGGAATAAAAACCCCCAGTATTGAGCAGAAGGTGCTCAATCTGAGCGGTGGAAACCAACAGAAAGTATCCGTTGCAAAATGGCTGTTCGTGAAACCGCAGATCCTTATTTTGGATGAACCGACCAGAGGCATCGACGTCGGTGCGAAATATGAGATCTACCTGATCATGAATAAACTGGTAGAACAGGGTATGAGTATCATCATGATCTCATCCGAATTACCGGAAATACTGGGAATGAGTGATCGCATTTATATTGTGTCTTCGGGCAGGATCGCGGGAGAGATGGATGCCAAAGAAGCCACACAAGAAAAAATCATGCATCTTGCTACAAATTGAGGAGAGGTAAAATGTCATTCTTTAAGAATATTAAAAATATAATGCAGGAAAATATTCGTGATTACGGTATGTTTATTGCGTTATTTGCAATCATGATCTTTTTTACCATCATGACCAAGGGTATTTTTATCTCACCACGCAATATCAGCAACCTTATCAATCAGACCGGATATATCGCTGTCTTGGCAGTGGGTATGACGCTGGTGATCGTGATTCGTCATATTGACCTGTCGGTGGGTTTTTTGTCCGGCTTTTTGGGAGCCATTGCTGCCATCGCTATGGTATTCTGGCATTTACCGGTGGGTATTGTGATTCCGATGGTCTTGTGCCTGGGTATTTTAGCAGGGCTCCTGACCGGTGCCCTGGTTGCCCAGCTTGGCATCCCGGCTTTTGTGGCATCTCTGGCTGGCTGGTTGATCTATCGCGGTGCGATCTTACTTGCTACCCTCAAGACCGGTACGATCATTATCCCGAATAAAACCTTTAATGCAATTGGGAACGGATTTATTCCCGATATTCCCGGGTTGAATTTCTTGCCGGGTGTGCATAAGGGCACATTGCTCATCGGGTTGCTTGCCATCATTTTGTTCATCTTCAGCGAAATTCGAAATCGTGAGAAGAAGAAAGCATATAATTTTGAAGTTCCTTCTGTCGATATTTTCATCATCAAAATAGTTCTGATATCCATTCTTATCCTCGGCGTCACCTGGGTGCTGGCTGGATATAATGGGCTTTCTTGGACGTTTGTGATCGTGCTGGTGGTGGTGATCGTGTACCATTTCATCACCACCCAAACGGTGCTGGGGAGATATATCTACGCAGTCGGGGGGAATCCTGAAGCGGCAGAACTGAGCGGTATCAATGTAAAGAAGATCACCTATATTGTGTTTGGATCCATGGGCATGCTGACCGCGTTATCCGGTATCTTGTTCGCATCTCGGTTACAATCTGCCACCACCACTGCCGGTACACTGTTCGAAATGGATGCCATTGCGGCAGCGTATGTAGGGGGTGTATCTGCTGCCGGTGGAGTCGGAAAAGTGACAGGTTCCATCATTGGCGCTTTTGTGATGATGTCACTGACCAGTGGTATGAATCTGATGGGAATCGACATTTCCTCACAATATATTGTGAAGGGTGCCGTTTTGGCGGGAGCGGTAATTTTTGATGTGGCTACTCGCAATCGCGGGAAGTGATAATAAAAAGGAAGAGACGAAGAGAGAGGGATGTTCCCTCTCTTTTTTTAAAAGAATGCAAGAGTTGTTTAGGTGAAAAATATTTATGGGTTCTTGTCGGGGGAAGTGGAGCGAGCAGATTTCTTGCGCCAATCGATACGATGGGCATAATCCAGCAACAAAGCATACCCGCTGGTGATAGCCATGATCAGGATGCGCCTGCCCCATCTGGCGCTACCCAACCAGTAAAAAATGGCAGAAATGACTGCCAGCACATTCGAGACCGCTCCATAGGAACGCACTGCCGGCAGCACGCGGTCGGTCAGCATCAGAAACACTGATCCTGTTACCATAAAAAAATGGGTGGACATGAATCCGAGCGAGAGAGAAAGCGGAATATCAAGCATGATAAAAATGGAGATCATACCGTAGATCAGCAGGCACTTATCAACCAGAGGGTCGAAGGTCTTTCCAAACAGAGTCTGTTGGTTGAACTTGCGTGCGATATATCCATCCAGCATGTCCAGTGCTATTGCTACCATCACTAACGGTAATGCGATCCAGCGGTCGGCAAGCGTGCAAGTTTTGAGAAAGCTGATCGCCCGGATGCCCAATATCAATCTCGTCACCATGATCAGGTTGGGCAAATTCCATACTTTGCCAGATCTGATCTCTGCTCCGATATCCTGGAAAGTACAGGAGAATTCGCTAAAACGATGAAAAGGTGATGAAGAACTACGTTTCTCCATCGCGACAGGGTCTTTCATATCATTATTATCCTCTGCTGAAATTGTTAATCAAATGATAACAAAATAGCAGCCAATTCCCGTAATAATAAAGTACTAAGGGCGTTTAATCCTGGTAAAAACGATTCTCTACCATGATTTACGAAACGCGATATTTTGTTACAATGTGCATAAGGGTTATGTTTTATGTGCAAAGCCCAAAAAGAGGAGATCTAGCATGAAAAATTATCAAAAATTGATTTTGATCCTGATGCTGGGGTTGTTGATAGTGGCATGTTCCAATCAAAACGGTACCACAGATGAGGATCAACCTGCGGATGGTGAAAGTTCCTCCGTGATGAGTGGAGCGTGTGGAATAAGTTATTTTCCGATCCTGCCGGACAAAACCTGGGTTTACCGCATCTATGACGAAAATGACCTGTATGTGGAAAACAGAGTGTGGTACGAAGACATCGGTGATACTTCCTTTACCTGGAAGCAGGAAATGGAAAGTGATCCCCCCATTACCACAGAGGTCAAATGGAACTGCTCGGATGAAGGCCTGGTTTCAACCGATTATGTATCCAGCAACCTGCCCATGGTTATGCAAACGATGGGCGTCGCTGGCGACTATCAGATCGAAACCCTGGAGTTCAGCGGTGTTACTTTCCCTGCCAGTGAACTGTGGCAGGTAGGGTCTGAATGGACCGGCTCATGGAAGGTTAAAAGCCAGCTCACCATTGAAGATATGGGATTGGTGGATGCCGAAATTGCGGTGACCAAGAACGATGTGATTAGCGGCGAAGAACCCGTCAGTGTGCCGGCTGGAGACTATGATAAAGCCCTGCGCGTTGATTCAACCATGTTGATCACCACCAATATCACTATGCAGGGGATGACCCTGCCGGCGATCAATGGGGAATACACCATGACCTCCTGGTTCGTCGAAGGGGTAGGGATGGTCAAACAGGTTTCGGAAGATGCCAGCTTCATGATGGAGTTGGGAGCACTGGAATAGTTCTCACCATCAATGAAGAAAGACCGGCGTGGGAGCAATCCCACGCCTTTTTTAATAAGGGTATAAAAACAATTAGAGTTATTGGCAGGAAATTGCACGACCGGGAAAGGATGAAAATGAAATTCCAGCGCTGCGCTTCGCTTCTCTTTTTATTAATGATCGGTACAGCCTGCACGGGGCAGGGACAAAATGTTGTGAATTTGGATGACCATCTGGATGAACTTTTGCCGCTGAACCCGGTGGATGAGAATGCGACCCAGTTAAGCGAAGCGGGCAGCATGTTTCAGCATGCTGCGGATGTGTTGGATGTAGAACTACAAACTTTGAGCTGCTCCTCGTCTCAATCGAAATATGGTTTGGTACAGTATCGCAGGGATGAAGAGCTTGGTTTCCCGATCAGTTTTCTCCCCGAGGAATACCCTGGTTTGAGCCCTTTCAATGCCAACACCTACCTGGTGGTGCTTGGCAGGGCTCTCGACGCCGGTGAGGAGAGCGATGATCCGGCTCTGGGCATCAAACTGGGGATGGCACTCATCCGCACTGACCGGATAGATAGCACCCAATATGACGGGACGGTGGATATATTAATCAGCAAGATCACATCCGGACGCTCGTGGGTGTCCCCCGAGAGCCTTACGGTGAGGGCTGGGTGGTATTCGCTTTCTACCCACTGCTGAATGAACAGGCTGAAATGTTCATTCCCTATCTATTCTTGAAATGAAATAAATATCCATACCCACCAATTAGCACGTTTTTAAAAGGGCTGATGTTATAATCTTGCTCATGTCTCGCATTGTGGCATTTGACCTTGAAACGACCGGTTTAGACCCCCAGCATGATAAGATCATCGAAATTGGGGCGGTCAAGTTCGAAGGTGAAAAAGTGCTCGAGACATACCAGACGCTCATCAATCCGCAGCGTCTGATCTCCCCCGAGATCACCCAGATCACCTCCATCACCAATGAAATGGTGCGCAATGCCCCGTTGATCGAGGAAGTGAAAGCTGAATTCGCCGATTTTCTGGAGGATGTGCCGCTGTTGGGGCATAATGTTCAGTTTGACCTCTCCTTTTTGAGAGCCAATAAATTCTTCTTACCCAATGATGAGATCGATTCATTCGATCTGGCAAGTGTCTTGATGCCATCCGCCAGCCGGTATAATCTTGGTTCGCTGGTGGAAATTTTGGACTTGAACAGAGATGAATTTCAATCGCACCGTGCTCTGGATGATGCCAAAATGACCTGCGGAATTTATCTGCAATTCTGTAAAATGGCGCATGACCTGTCCCTGGAATTGATCAGGGAGATCGTTGATCAGGGCAAAGGGATTGCCTGGGGCGGGAAATGGTTTTTTAGTACCATCCTGAAAGAACGCATCAAAGAACCTATCCAGGCGCGCACCGTACGGGAGGTGAACTATGGCGCTTTGTTCGGTGATCTGGATGAACTGAGCCAACCCCCGTTAAAACCGAAAGCGATGTTCGAGAAATTGGATGAAGAAGAAACGGCTGCCAATCTGGAAGCCGGCGGCTCTTTCTCAAGATATATTCCCCAGTTTGAAAGCCGTTCCCAGCAGGTGGAAATGGCGCATATGATCGCATCGGCGTTGAACAACAGCCAGCATTTCATGGTGGAAGCCGGCACGGGCACCGGAAAATCCTTCGCCTACCTGGTTCCCGCCGCTTTATGGTCGACCCGCAACCAGGCGCGTGTGGTGATCTCCACCAACACCATCAACTTGCAGGACCAACTGATAAAAAAGGATATCCCCGATACCAAAGCTGCCCTCGACCTGGATCTGCGCGCGACGGTATTAAAAGGAAGGCGCAATTATCTGTGCCCGCGCCGTCTGGAAGGGCTGCGTTACCGTGGTCCGCGTACCCGCGAAGAGGTGCGGATTCTGGCAAAGGTGCTGGTTTGGTTGGAAAAGGGGGGCAGTGGGGATCGCGGCGAATTGAATCTGAATGGCGGACAGGAATGGGATGTGTGGTCACGCCTTTCTGCCGAAGATGAGACCTGCGGGGCAGAAGCCTGTATGGCACGCATGGGGGGCGTTTGCCCCTATTACCTTGCCCGTCAGCGTGCCCTGCGCTCGCATATCATCGTCGTGAATCATGCTTTGCTGCTGGCAGACGTGGTCACCGAAAACCGCGTGCTGCCAGATTATGATTACCTGATTGTGGATGAAGCACATCATTTAGAAGATGCTTCTACCAATGCGCTCAGTTATAAAGTCTCTAACAAAGACACCAAACGTAATTTGGAAGAACTCGGCAGCCCTGCCAATGGGACACTGGGAAATTTAACCGCCAGCCTGCAGAGCCGCTTGAACGCCGAGCAATTCAGCGCTTTTCATGAGATCATTGAAGGTATTACCGATCTTTCCTTCCGTCTGGATCATGAGTTCAACCAGGTGTTCAATTCCATGAATGCTTTCATGGAAGAGATGCGCGAAGGGAAACAGGTCAGTGAATATGGGCAGCGCCAGCGGGTGGAGCTTTCCACCACACGCCAGCCCATTTGGTCCGAGATCGAGGTGGATTGGCAGAAAGCCGGCACCACCCTGGAGAGCATGACCAATGAGATGGCACGTGTGCTGCGGGATGTGGCGGATCTGGAGTGCGCCGAAGAGTTGGAAGTGGATGAAGCCCGCAGTGACCTGGCACGCTTGGCACGCAATTTTCAGGAAATGTACACTCATTTCTCTTCCATGATCTATGAACCGGACCCCGACAATGTGTACTGGTTGGAGATCGAACCACGTTACGAACGCCTGTCGGTCAATGTGGCGCCCCTGAACATCGGTCCGATGATGGAGAAGTACCTGTGGCATGAAAAGCAGAGTGTCATTCTGACCTCTGCCACCCTCACTACCAACGGTGAGTTCGACTATCTACGCAGCCGTTTGAATGCCGATGAAGCGGATGAATTATTACTGGGTTCTCCCTTTGATTTTGAAACCTCCACCCTGCTTTACCTGCCCACCGATATGCCGGAACCGCTGGATCGCAGTCAATACCAGTTATGGGTGGAGCGCACTCTGCTGCGGGTGGCAAAAGCCACCGGGGGCAGGATGCTGGCGCTTTTTACTTCTTATAAACAACTGCGCCTGACTTCGCGCAAGATCACCCCCTTGTTGAACAATGAGAATATCCAGGTGTTCGAACAGGGCGAAGGCGCCTCTTCCAGTGCACTGCTGGAGACCTTCCGCACCACCGACCGGGCGGTCTTGCTGGGTACGCGTTCTTTCTGGGAGGGGGTGGATGTGCCGGGTGAAGCGCTTTCGGTGCTGGTGATCGTACGTCTGCCATTCGATGTGCCCAACGATCCCATCATCATCGCACGTGCCGAGACCTTTGAGAACCCATTTCAAGAATACCAGATCCCCGAAGCGATCCTGCGATTCAGACAGGGCTTTGGACGATTGATCCGCACCAAATCGGATCGCGGGGTGGTAACGGTGCTGGACCGGCGTATTACCAGTAAACAGTATGGACAGTTGTTCCTGAATTCACTGCCGGTGTGCACTCAGAAGCGCGGACCGGTGGAAGAATTGCCAGCCCTGGCTGCCCGCTGGTTGGATCTGTAACAGGAAATTCCTGAAAATATTCACCGGAGCGCGGATTTGGTGGGGTGAGCAGGGTTATATCTCAATACAGTACAGAATATTTAATGCCTGTTTTCTTTTCACACGCATGGCGAAGTTGAAGCGGTCGATCTGCAATGCCATTTCCAGATCTTGGGATGGGAAATGAGATCTTGAACCGTCATAATGGGTCCCTGAGCGTGAAGCTCGCACCCGTTGGGCAATATTCTTCCAATCAATTGGTTGGTTGAGCAATAAGCTTTCGATCGCGTCAGCACAGGCTATATCCTCATCTCCCCAATCTTGTTTTGCGAAAAAGCCGGTTTGGATCAGGGTGACGCGCGGGGGATTCCGTTCTTGGATATAGTGGGCGGTTGCAGAGACATTGGTCAAGCTGGCAGTGAGGATGATATCCGCATTGGTAGCCAGCGTTACTCCTTGTGTTCCGGCAGTGGTGCGCTGAATTACCTGTGTATTGTGAAAAGTATGTTTTGCGATCTGTGAAGGAGAATTACCGAAATCGAACCCCGGCACTTTAATCCCATCGACCTCTCCGAGCAGAACGTAATCGGGGTTGTTCTTTCGCAGTCTGAACGCTTCTTCAACGCCGGAGACGAGCACGATCTCTTTGACACCCTGCTGAAATAGAAACGCTGCGGTAGTAAAAGCGCGCAACACGTCGATGGCAACCACCAACCCTGTGGCACTGGCACAGGTAGCCAGGGTAGCCCTTTTTATCTCCAAGAATGTATTCCTCCGGAAAGAGTCGGGGAATATAACTTAGATTTCGTTGACGGTGATCAGCAGGTCGATGGGCACGATCTGCTTGAACATGGCTTGTGCCGGGCAATATTTGCTCTCTGAGAGTTCCACCGCACGTTCTACCGCAGAACGATCGATGTTCTTGCCGCTGACCACGTATTCAATGGTGAGGTGCGTGAAAACTTTGGGATGTTCTTCAGCCCGTTCGGCGTGCACCTTCACCTCGAAATCCCGCACGTCCTGCTTTTTCTTGTTCAAAATGGAGATCACATCCATGGCGGTGCAGCCCGCCAGCCCGATCGCCAAAAGCTCAAGGGGACGGAAGCCGTCATCATCACCGCCCAGCGCCGCTACCGTACCCAGCGGAACCTTGAATCCGCTGTCGGAGGTTCCTTCGAAACTCATCCTTTGCTTCCAAACAACTTTTGCGTCCATACACAATCTCCTTTACTTCATGTTACCATGCGGGCGAGATTTGATATTTTCATTCCTGCTGTTCTTATAAAATTCTACCGTAGGGTGGGTCGGCTATCATCTTTCCGGTAGGGCGGGATTCCATTCCCGCCGCCTGCTTAATAATCACCAACTCCATTCCAAAGCCAGCCGCCGTCCCCTCTACCCGTACAATCCTAAAGCTATTCCTTCGCGACTTGGCATTGTTGAATACGTCATCCCGAGTGTGTCTGCGTTCCATCGAAATGACACTGATCCGTCATCCCGAGCTTGTCGAGGGATCTCACCATGACCAACTCAATCCAATAACCAGCCGCCGTCCCCCTACCCGTACAATCCTAAAGCCTTCCCTCTGCGACTTGCTCATGAATTGATCGCGACCTGGTGAGATTTCTCGGTCACTGCGTTCTCTCGAAATGACGATTTTATTAAATACGTCATCCCGAGCCCGTCGAGGGATCTCACCATGACCAAATCCATTCCAAAACCAACCGCCGTCCCCCTATCCTATCTAAATAATTATTGACAAAACTATGCTTTGCGATTTGTTCATAGACTGACCACGACCTGGAGAGATTTCTCGGTCGCGTTGCTCCTTCGAAATGACACTGATCCGTCATCCCGAGCTTGCCGAGGGATCTCACCAAAACCAACTCCATTCCAAAGCCAACCGTCGTTCCCCTACCCGTACAATCCCAAAGCTATTCCTTTGCGACTTACTCATAGACTGACCGCAACCTGGAGAGATTTCTCGGTCGCGTTGCTCCTTCGAAATGACACTGATCCGTCATCCCGAGCTGGTAGGGCGGGATTCCATTCCCGCCATTCACCTAAGAAATGCGGGTGTACACCAATTTATAGATATTGAGAAACTCGATGATCTGCTTCAGATAAGTCCGGGTCTCATCATAACGGATCACTTCCACGAACAGGTCCGGGTCACCGTTCGAAAGCACCTTCCAATCGTAAGCATTACCCGGTCCGCCGTTATAGGCTGCCAGGGCTGCCAGAATATCGCCGCCCAGATAATCCAATTGCTGGCGCAGGTAAGACGCGCCCAACGTGATGCCGACCTTCGCCTGCAGCAGATCTTGTGTGTCGTAATTGCTGGGCCAGCCGTAGCGGTCCGCGATATCTTTGCCGGTGCTCGGCATGATCTGGGCGATGCCCTGGGCACCCGCCGCGGAAGAGATGAAGGGTTCGAACAGGCTTTCCTGCCTTAATAAGGAAAACAGGATCAACGGATGAATGCCTTCATCGTTGGCGGCACTCACCACCAGATTGCGGAAATATGCGCCAAAACGGATATGTGTGAAATAGATGGGAGCGCTCAGGGAAGAAAGATCATCCATGTTTGCCATGTTGAGAATATCCCTGCAAGCCAGGATGGCGGGTTTATAGAATCCCAGGCTGTACAGATAGTTCATCAGCAAATAAGAATTGAGCGGATTGCCGGTTTGTTCCACGCGTACGGTTTCAAATTCACTGCTCGCCAGTTCATAAAGCCCTAATTTCCAATATTGTTCTCCGCGCAAGATCCTGGGATCGTTGCTCATATCTCCCAGCCCTGTCAGGTTGGTATCCGGTGAAATAGTGAAGGTTGTTCGCATCCAGCTTTCAGCTTCGATCCGTTCCGCGTCCAGGTCATACCCCATTTCATAGGGCGCATCGATATCCGTACTGTATTTGCCGTTCAGCAGATCACCAGCCCGGATCCCGTAATAATCGGTAGGATCGCTTGCTTCCGCCTGCTGCCAGGCATTGCGTGCTTCATCCTGTTTACCCATTTGCTGGTAGGTTTTGCCTAACCACAGATAGGAACTGGCTTTTTCATCTGAGACTGCCGATAGACCCAGACAGCGTTGGAAGGTGCTCAGGGCATCTTCATAACGCCCCAGGCGATAGTAGCTGATGCCTGACAGGAACAGGGCGTGATAGCTGTTTTCATAGGTGGGATATTCGTTGATGATGCGTGCCCATACCTGAGCCGCCTGCTCCAGATCGTCATTGTATTCCAGTGTCCTGCCTGCCACATATAGAAAATAGGGGGCATAGCTGGATTGAGGTGCCCGTGCCACGAAATCCAGGCGCGTTTGTACCGAAGCTTGATAATCCCCGATATCGGCATAAGCATCCCCCGGGGTATTCCAGTAAATGAAGGCGATCTCTTCCCAGGCGGCATCCCAATACCGATTATCGGGATAATTATCGATCAGGGTTTGGTAATCCTGGATGGCGGGCAGGTAATCACCGTTGTAATAGTAGCTCAAGCCACGGAAATAATAGACCGAACCGTCGTTGACCGGATCACTCTCGAGATAGCGGTCGAATGCCTGGATGGCATAATAATAGGATCCGGCATAATAGTCTACCAATCCCCGCATATATTCATCTACAGGATAATTGGCATTGACCATTAACGATAAACCGGTGAAACTATCATACGCCATGGGGTATTTCAGAACGGCATCCAAAAATTGAGTGTACGCCTGATCGGTCAATCCCAATTCCAGGTAAGCCTGCCCTGCCAGCAGGTCGGCTGAAGCGCGCTGGTAATCATTAGTGGCGGTATCATAGGCGGATAGGTAATATTGGATGGCGGTGGTGTAATCTTGCAGGGCGGTGTATTCTTTTCCGATCTTCAGATTGACTTCGGTGCTGTCGGCTGCCGGTTCTGATTGCACCGATTTTTGTAATGCGTAGATAGCGCCATAATGATCTCCTGCATTGGAAGATGCTTCGGCTTGCAACAGCAGCACATGCGCATCGATAATGCCCGGTTTGAGGGCGAGAAATTGCGCATAGGAGTTGGCAGCTTGCTGGTAATCTTCCTGAAAGGAGTAGCATTGCCCTAACAGGTAATGAGCATCGGCTACCACGGTCGTCCCTGCAAACTGACCCAGAATATGCGTCAGCGCGTCGATGGCGGAGGGATAATCCCTCTGCTCCATATATACCCGCCCCTTCCCATATAAAGCCAGCGCCTTCTCCTCAGCATCGTTGCTTTGCTGAAAAGCGGAGTTATATTCCTGCAATGCATTTTCAAGATCTCCTGCCAATAGATAGGCATCGGCGGCATCTAATCTGATTTCCGGTGTGCTGGTAGGTGTGCTGGTCGGAGCTGTTTCTAGAATAGGGGCGGACTGATTGACTGCGGCATTTTCATCTGAATTGGTCGTACCCCCTCCCAGATTGGATATCAGTGAACAGCCTGCATTGAGAAGCATGGCTGCTATCATCAAAAATGTGGTTGTTTTTTTCATGTATCTGTTCCTTATACCTGTCGTATGATGCGCGCTTTGACAAACCATTCATTACATGCTAAACTTTGACAGGATAAATCTTTGGCGCTCTCCATGGAGGGCGCTTTTTAGTGAGCTCTTCATGAGAACTATTGAATGGGACGAACAAAGCCAAAATCTGCGCATTATCGATCAGAGACAACTTCCTGAAAAATTCGAATACATAGTTATCAATAATTATAAGGCAATTGCCGAAGCCATCAGCAGCATGGCAGTACGGGGCGCACCTGCTATTGGGGTCACGGCTGCCTATGGCATGGTGCTGGCTGCTCTGCATTCTCAAGCGGATACCAAAGAGACCTTCATGCGCGAGATGCGGCAGGTAGCACAAGAATTAGAAGCTGCCAGACCAACCGCGGTAAATTTACCATGGGCATTGAAGCGTATGTTATCTGTCATGGATATGGAGGCTTCCATATCTCAGAACCGGCAAATCCTGCTTGGCGAAGCCCATGCCATGGCGGAAGAAGATGTGGTGGTAAACAAGACCATTTCTGATTATGGAGCTGCTCTCATCAATGATGGCGATACGCTTATCCATCACTGCAATACCGGAGCGCTTGCCACCGTGGATTGGGGCACTGCGTTGGGCTGCATCCGTTTCGCTTTCGAACAGGGCAAGCGCATTCATGTGCTGGTGGATGAAACGCGCCCCCGCCTGCAGGGTGCGCGCCTGACAGCCTGGGAATTGCAGAATCTGGGCATCCCCTTTGATATCATCAGTGATAACGCTGCGGGTTACTTTTTAAGTAGCGGACAGGTCAACAAGGTCTTCTTTGGTGCGGACCGGGTGGCAGCCAACGGGGATGTCGCCAATAAGATCGGCTCTTATATGCTGGCATTGGCTGCCAAGGATAACGATGTCCCGGTCTACAGTGTTTTCCCCACTTCCACCGTGGATCTTTCCCTTGATTCGGGCGGGCAGATTCCCATCGAAGAACGCGAGCAGGAGGAAGTCCTGGCGCTCACCTTGAAAGGGCAGCGGGTTGCCCCGGCAGGCGCCAGTGCGCGCAATCCTGCTTTTGACGTCACCCCGGCTCGCTTGATCTCAGCTTATATTACGGAATTAGGAATTATCGAACAACCGTTTGAAACACATTACCATGAATTCCTTCACCGGAAGGATTCGTAAGGAGAAAGCCCATGGCTATAGTTTGCACTGGCTCGATCGCATTTGATTACATCATGTCGTTCCCCGGTTATTTCAAAGACCATATCATCCCCGATAAGCTGGATTCCATCAGCCTTTCTTTTCTGGTAGATTCCATGGTGCGCCAGAAAGGTGGCACCGCTCCTAATATCGCTTACAACCTGGCTTTATTGGGTGAATCCCCCAAATTGATGGGCACGGTTGGCATCGACTTTGTGGAATACCGCAGCTGGTTGGAGGAAAAAGGTGTTGATACAACACTGGTAAAAGTGATCCCGGGAGAATATACAGCTTCTTTCTTCGCCAATACGGATCTGGGGAATGCCCAGATTGCCAGCTTTTATACCGGAGCCATGGCGTATTCCAAGGATCTCTCGATAAAAGATCTGGAGAAGACTTCCATCGACCTGGTGATGATCTCCCCCAACGATCCCACTGCCATGAAGCGCTACGCTGCGGAATGCACCGAATTGGGGATTCCATATCTGTTCGACCCCGGGCAGCAGGTGGTGCGGAATGATCCGCAAGATATCAAAGAAGGCATCATGCATGCCCAGAGCGTTTTCGTGAATGAATATGAGTTCGAGCTGGTACAAAAGCACACCGGATTGACTGCCAAACAGATCATCGATACCGTGGATTATCTGGTGGTGACCTGTGGTGAATGTGGATCGGATATTTATGTTAAAGATGAACAATATAAGATACCCATTGTCCCTCCCGACCATGCGGCAGATCCTACGGGAGTGGGGGATGCGTTCCGGGGAGGTTTCTTGCGCGGTCTGCACCTTGGACTTGACTGGCAAACGGTCGGGCAGATGGGTGCGCTGGCTGCCACGTACTGTTTGGAACAGCGCGGTACACAGAATCATGCTTATACCTTACCCGAGTTTGTCCGGCGCTACCGCACTTATTTTGATGACCAGGGAAAATTGGATTCTCTGATAAAATCAACCAATTGAAGAGAGGAACTTATCAATGGCAGAATATGATGTAAAAGATGTGAATCTTGCCGAAGGTGGCAATTTGCGGATGGAATGGGCTGAACGCGAAATGCCGGTACTGCGCTTGATTCAAAAACGTTTTGAGAAAGAAAAACCGCTGAAGGGTATACGCGTTTCGGCTTGCTTGCATGTGACCACCGAAACTGCCAATCTGATGAAAACCCTCCAGGCCGGTGGGGCAGATGTGTTGTTGACTGCCTCCAATCCGTTATCCACCCAGGATGATGTGGCTGCGGCTCTGGTTTCTCGTTATGAGATCCCGGTCTTTGCCATCAAGGGTGAGAGTAATCAGATCTACTATAAACATATCCATGCCGCACTGGATCACAAACCACATTTCACTATGGATGACGGGGCAGACCTGGTGAGCACTTTGCACAAGGATCGCCGCGACCTGCTCGAAAATGTGCGCGGTGGTACCGAAGAGACCACCACCGGTGTCATTCGACTGCGCGCCATGGCGACCGATGGTGCCTTGGAATACCCGGTCATCGCCGTGAATGATGCCATGACCAAACATTTCTTTGATAATCGTTATGGCACCGGGCAATCCACCCTGGATGGTATCATCCGTGCCACCAATGTGCTGCTTTCCGGCAAGACCTTTGTGGTAGCTGGTTATGGCTGGTGCGCGCGCGGGTTAGCCATGCGGGCGCGCGGGATGGGTGCCAATGTCATCGTCACCGAGGTCGATCCCATGCCGGCTTTGGAAGCGGTCATGGATGGCTATCGCGTGATGCCCATGCAGGAAGCCGTCAAATACGGCGATATCTTCTGCACCCTCACCGGTGATCTCAATGTCATCGACAAACATCATTTCGAGGGTATGAAAGATGGCGCTATCATCGCCAACTCGGGACATTTCAACGTCGAGATCAATATTCCGGCATTGGAGGAGATGGCAGTTTCTAAACGTCTGGTGCGCCCGTTTGTAGAAGAATACACCTTGAAAGATGGTCGTCGTATTCATATCCTTGGGGAAGGACGTCTCATCAACCTGGCTGCTGCTGAAGGGCACCCCGCCAGTGTGATGGATATGTCGTTTGCCAACCAGGCACTCAGTCTGGAATATATGAACCAGCATGCGGAAGAACTGGAGAACAAGGTTTACGGCGTTCCGGAGGATATCGATCGCGGAATTGCCAAACTGAAACTGCAAGCCATGGGTGTGGAGCTCGATGTCCTCACTCCCGAACAGGAAAAGTATTTGAAATCCTGGGAACACGGTACCTGAGATGATGAAGTCCGCTTGAAAAAGCGGGCTTTTTTTATCCGGCCATGCGACTTTGAAAAGGCTGCCGCTTAAACGGTGTTCTCCCGGGTTGTATATCGGACCCCATTCATTCCTGCATGATGATCGCCCGGTTGTTGAAAACAGCCCACCTCTCAAGAAAGGTCTCAAGTTTGACGTTGTAGGTCCATTCGCTGTCCACGACCGTGACGGTGGAGAGATTATAGCCGGTCACCATCCAGGTGTGTTCGAAAGGTGCCACCGGAACGGTGTTGCCGTTCGAAGCGGTGTGGCTGGACACCTCGATCTCAAAAGGCAGATTGACGATCCATACGATGACCGGTCTGTCGTTGGAGATCTCGCGGCGCAGGTCATCGAAGCTGAAATCCTTCACCGCTTTGGCATTCAACCCGTATGCGCGCAGCACGCTTGCCACGGGAGGAGGATAAACCCCGTAACCATCCGGAGGGAGCTGCCCCATGGCGCCGTTGATATCCCCCACGAAACCGCTTTCCGGGTCATCCGATAGGGGGATCTGATCGATGAACTCATTTTCATCGATCATCACGCCAAAATACCTTGCCCAATCCACCGCCGAGCGGGCTTCGCAATCCAGCGTGGTGAGTTGTGGCATACCGTAGATGCCGTCGATATAGTAGGATGCCGGGATTTCTCCTTCGTTCGGAACTGCGCTGGGAGCGGGGGCGCCGGTCGGGGTAGGTAAGACATTGTTGGTTGCGGTCGGTGCCGGGCTGGTCGGTTGCGTTGATTGCAGGGCAGGCTGGAAGGCGGTGGGGGAAATTGCCTGTGGCTGGTAATCCGCCAGGCTGAGGATGGTTTTGTCCCGGGAAAATACCGTCCTGACGTTGAACCATCCCAGCAGACTGGCACATAATAAAATGCACGTTGCACTGACGAGCAGGATAATGATAATTGCTAAACCGCTTGGAATTCGATTGCCTGTCTGCATGATTAATTAGATGTTCAAGATGCAATAATACCGCCAATTATAGCAGTATCAGGTGGCATGATAAGAAGATCATGACCGTTTTGGAATGAGATGCTAGAGCGTATCGTCTTCTTCCTGGTCCTGCAGGTCTTCGTCATCAAAACTGGGCAACAGAGTTCCCATGGCATGTTCTCGCACGGACTGTTCGATTGCTGCACATAATTCCGGGTTTTGCTGCAGGAATTCCTTGGAATTTTCCCGACCCTGACCCAGGCGGGTATCGCCGTAAGAATAGAAGGCTCCCCGTTTTGAGATGACTTCCAGCTCGGTGCCCAGGTCGAGGATATCTCCCACCTTGGAAATGCCCTCGTTGTACATGATGTCGAATTCGGCGGTGCGGAAAGGTGCAGCCACCTTGTTCTTGACCACCCGCACGCGCACGCGGTTGCCGATGATCTCCGCCTGGCGTTTGATGGATTGGATGCGCCGCACGTCCAGCCGCACGGAAGCGTAGAACTTGAGCGCCAGCCCGCCGGTGGTCGTTTCGGGATTGCCGAACATCACCCCGATCTTCTGGCGTAACTGGTTGGTGAAGACCACTGCGGTGCGGGTCTGGTTGATGGCGCCGGAGAGCTTGCGCAATGCCTGTGACATCAGACGCGCCTGCATGCCCATGGTGGCATCTCCCATATCCCCTTCGATCTCGGAGCGGGGTACCAGGGCTGCCACCGAATCCACGATCACCAGGTCCAGTGCGCCGGAGCGCACCAGCGTTTGCACGATCTCCAGTGCTTGTTCGCCGAAATCGGGCTGCGAGATCAGCAGGTCATTCACATTCACACCCACCTTGGCGGCGTAAGCCGGGTCGAGGGCGTGCTCCATATCCACGAATGCTACCGTGCCGCCCAGCTTTTGGGCTTCGGCTGCCAGGTGCAGGCAGATGGTGGTCTTGCCGGAGGCTTCCGGTCCGTAGATCTCGCTCACCCTGCCGCGCGGGATGCCGCCCACCCCCAATGCGATATCCAGTGAGAGCGAACCGGTTGGAATACAAGCCACTTCCATATGGGATGCTTCGCCCAGACGCAGAATGGAACCATCCCCATAACGTTTCTTGATATCGTCCAGTGCTTTATCCAGCACGGCTTGTTTGGCTTGATCCACCTGGCTTCCATTGTCTTTTGTGGGCATCTTTCATCCTCCGTGGCAATATTTTGGTCTATCTATATTATATATCCATCTGCTTGATTATAGCAAGGATGTTCTAAATATAATGTGGAAAAGTGCTATAATGATAGTACTTGTGATCACTGCATGGACGATAAACAGGGGTACTATGAATGAGATATCACAATGCTGATTTTCTGTTGAAACGGCTGAAAGCATACAACCGCATATTCCTGATTGGGCTGGTTCTGATTTCCATCGGAGTCAGTTTGTTCTTCACCTTGAATGAGATCAATCGCGACCAGGCGCTGGAACAGGTGCAGGATTACTGGCGCACCGATTACGATATTCTGGTACGCCCGGCGGGCAGCACCTTTCTGTATGATGAAACCGGCAATCGTCTGGTCGAACCGAATTTCTTATCCGGGCAGCAGGGCGGCATCACCGACGAACAGTTGGCATTGATCCATTCCATCGATGGCATCGAGGTAACGGCTACGGTAGCGTTTCTGGGATATTTTCCGGTGGGCATGTTGATCGATGGGGAAGCGGTGGACGATGATCCAGCCAACGCGGAAGCTCCCTGGCTGGTTTACAAAAATGTGCGCACCTTTACCATGAGCGATGGCTGGCAGGAGGCTGTCGCTTCGGATACCCTTTATGATATCGAAAATCACATAGATGATTTTTCGCTGGAACCTTATACGGGGGCTTTGAGCTTTACCGGTGAAAATGGGGAGAGATATCCACTGCCGCAAAGCATCACTTCCATCTTTGCAAATCAATCTGGTGGGGAGAACAAAGTCCGCCTCAGCGGGAAAGAGACCTGGGAAAACAGACTGGCATATTTTGAACACGAGAATATGCAGCCAATCTATCAATACAACGGCTTGTTCAATCTCTATCTACCCGTGGCAGCCATCGACCCGCAGGCGGAGCAGGCGTTGCTGGGTTTGGAGGATGCGCTGCAGGAAGGCAGATATTTATCCTCCACCGACACATATAGGATACCCAATGATTCGTATTCCTATTTCATCCCGGTGCTTATCAATGAGAGTTCCTTTCAAAATATCTCCATCAACATCAAAACTTACCGCCTGACGGACCCTGCGCAGGAAAACCTCTCGTTATCTTTGAGCAGTGGAGGAATAACTTATCTGGAAGGTATGCAGAGCGAACTGCTGGGAGAGAAAACCACCACACTGCATGATTACTTTTTGCAGTATATCCGTGTTTTTATGGAGCAGGGGGGATTAGTTGGTGGAACGATATGGGATTATCTGCGTCCCAGCCCTGTCCAATATACGCAAACAGCGGGACAGAAGGCTGCCTTGAGCATTTCTCCATCTGGAGTTAGCTGGTATGGTCCTATTCCCGGCGTATCCGTTGATCCTGCCCAGGGAGCATTTCGAAAAGCGCTGCGGGATGATTTTGTTCTGGTCGAAAAGCATATGGGATATTCATTTGGTTTTGCACCGGTAGGTATTTATGATCTTACCGGTCTTGGGGGATCCACTATCAATCAGGTTCCGCAGGAACTCTATTCCGCCCCAACCGCGCTGCTGCGCGAGGACGGCGATGGAAACGTGTTGCGGCAAGAGGTGACCATCATTCCGACCAACAATCCGCTGGGTTATCTGTCGCAACCGCCGGTGATGGTTACCACTCTGCCGGCGGCTAAATTCCTGGCACAGCGGGACGATTACATCAGCGCGGTGCGGATCAGGGTGGCGGGGGTGGAGACGGCGGGAGAAGCCTCGCAGCGCAAGATCGAGAAAGTGGCGCGCGAGATCGAGGAACTCACCGGGCTGCAGGTGGATATTACCCTCGGCTCTTCCCCGCAGACCGTGCTGGTGGATGTGCAGGGCTCGGAAAAAGTGCAGGCGCTGGGGAAGCTGGAAGAATTATGGGTGCGCCAGTTGGTGGGCATCACCCTGCAGCGCGACTTCACCCGTTTTGACAGCCTGCTGTTCGCTGCTATGTTCTTCTCGTTTGGGATCTTTATCTATACCAGTGCCGCACTGAATTTGACTGGCAGGCAGCAGGAGATCGGGGTGTTGAAAACCATCGGCTGGAAAGACCGGCGCATTCTGGGGTATTTGCTATCCGAAGCGCTGCTGCTGGCGCTCATTACCGGTTGTATCGCTTTCGCGGCAACCCTTGGTATTACAGCGCTTTTAGGACATCCCATTACTTTGGATCGGGCGGGGTTGGTCTTCCCGCTCATGCTGGGTTTGATGGTGCTGGGGACAATTCTGCCCTTTGGACAGGCTGCCCGGCGCACACCGCTTTCTTTGCTTGGTCTGGGGGAACTGCAAGAGGGAGGGGGGAATGCATCTGCTTTCAACATGCGCTCTTTATCTTCTCGCAGCATTTCCAAACAGCGCCTGCGCTTCGCAACGGCTACCCTGGGGCTGATTCCCGCTTTCCTGGCACTCATCCTGTTCTTTTTTATCACCGTGATCATGGCGGGCGAACTGAGCGGCAGTTTGCTCGGGCAGCATATTCAGGTGCTCATCCAGCCCTATCATTACCTGGTCATGGGGCTGATCTTGCTGGTGTGCCAGATGATCCTGTTGAATATTACTACCCTCAACATCAGCAAGCGCCAGGCGGAGATCGGCGTGCTGCTCACCGCCGGCTGGAAACCGGCTACAATTTTATTCACTTTCTTGAAAGAGACCCTGTACAGCACGCTGGGCAGCGGCTTGCTGGCAGCCGGGCTGGCAATAGGGCTGTTGTCGGCGGTGCAGGGCGGTTTTCAAATCCAGTTTTTGTGGGCCATCCCGCTGGGGCTGCTCTTGGCGGGGGTGATGGGCTTGATCGCCATGTTCTACCCGCGCCATCTGGTCGGGAGAAAGCGTACCAACCGTTTGTTTCAAAAACGATCGTAACGAGGGAGGTTTGTGCATATGCAGGTGCTTGTTGAAAATATCACGAAAAAATATCAGGTGGGAGAGGAAGAGATCACCGTTCTGGATGGGGTGAATCTCCGCATCGCTGCCGGGGATTTCCTGGTCATCACCGGACCCTCCGGCGCGGGCAAGACCACCTTCTTGAATTTGCTGGGCACCCTGGATGAACCCAGCGCCGGCAGGATTCTATATGATGGGGTAGACGCAGGCGCTCTGCATCCCAACCAGATCGCGGATTTCCGCCGCGACCACATCGGCTTTGTCTTCCAGTTCTACAACCTGATCCCGCAGCTTTCCGCGCAGGAAAATGTCATGCTGCCTTTGCTTCCCAATGTGAAGCAGTTGAAGTTCAACCTGGAGGAAAGAGCCGCTGCCCTGCTGGCGCAAGTGGGGCTGGATGGCAAGGGCGAGAAATACCCCTACCAGCTTTCGGGCGGGGAGCAGCAGCGCGTGGCTATCGCGCGGGCGCTGGTCAATACCCCCAGCCTGGTGCTGGCGGATGAACCCACCGGCAATCTGGATATGGAGATCGGCGAACAGATCCTGCGCATTTTGCAAGAGGTCAACCGAAAACAGGGCGTGACGGTCGTCATGGTGACGCATAACGAGACCTTTGCCAGCTTCGGTACCCGTGTCGTGCAGATTTTCGATCATAAATTACAGAAGGTTGGATGAATATGCTGCACAGGGCTTGTATGGCATACAGTATGGTTTTGATGCTGTGCAGTACTGCTTGCAGAGGGGATAAGGATCTTGCTACAGAATTATCAATCCAGGCATCCATACAAGGTATTACAGAGAATGATGCGCATCCTGTTATTGTACATAGCGCTGATTGGGTAGCCCCTCAACCATTGCCAAATCCGATTGACAAAGAAGGGAATGAATTAGAAGCATTTATTACACTATCAGGGGACGAATTGTACTTTCTGTTTACCCCGGATATTTCTATTTCTGAGGCAAAACGGGCTTTAGATGGTGTTTCGGGTGTTTATTATTCGAAAAAAGTAAATGGTGTATGGTCTGTTCCTGAAAGGCTTGAGTTGGGTGGGGATAATGTTTTAAATGGCTGCGTCTATACCAACGGGAAGATACTCTGGTTTTGTTCCTTACGTGAAGGAAATTACAATCCAAGAGGTGACTACTATACTTCTTTTTTTATGAATGGAAGTTGGGGCAACTGGCAAAATGCAGGGGAGTTTTTGAATAGCATTCTTGATATAGAAGAAATCCATTTCTCAACAGACCAGAATACCATGATCTTCTCTGCCGTTCTCCCGGGTAGTTATGGTTATGCGGATCTCTGGCAGATCCACCGCGAAGGAGAAAACTGGTCACAACCTGAAAATCTGGGGAATATTATCAACAGTACGGAGGAAGAGACTTTTCCTTATCTTTCGGAGGATGGATCGGAATTATGGTTCACCTCTTCCAGCCGGCTGGGTTATCCCGGTTATGCCATTTACCGTTCTACCTGGCAGGATGGGGAATGGGGAGAACCGCAGGAGATCATTTCAAATTACGCCAGTGAGGTATCCATTGATCGACAGGGGAATTTATATTTCACCCATTTTCTCTATGATGAGAATGATGAACTGTTGGAATCTAAGATCTATGTGGCATATAAAGAGGCTGATGCAGTTCAGTTCAATAACTTGATATGAAGGATCTGTTTCCTGAAAACCTGTTCTTTTTTTCTATGGGTAATAGAAATGAAATACAGAAAGTGTAGTAAAGCATGCAAAATAGAGTTTCGCGATTTTTTATGATTCTTTGCCTGATACTGCTTCTTTTCAGTGCTGCCTGTTTAAAAAATAAAGAAGAAGGGCAAACTGACCAGCCACTTTCATCTCCTTCGCCGGATACCATTCTTCAAACGGATAAGAATCCTCCTGTTTTGCATGCAGAGGATTGGGAAACTCCCCAGCCGCTGCCGGCTCCCATCGATGCGGAAGGGAATGAATTATCTCCCTTCATCACGCTGGCTGGCGATGAATTGTATTATTTCTACACCCCTGACCTTTCCGTTTCTGAGGCGAAGCAGGCGTTGGATGGCATTTCGGGTACGTATTATTCAAAAAAAGTGGATGGAGTGTGGTCTGAACCACAAAAACTGCTTTTATCTACAGGGGATACTCTGGATGGCTGCATTTACACGGATGGACAAACGCTGTGGTTTTGTTCCAGGCGTGATGGGAATTACGAGGACGTCGATTTCTACACGGCTGTCTGGGTGGATGGTGCTTGGCGTGATATACGGAATGCCGGAGAACAATTGAACGTAACTGATGATGTGGGTGATATGCATCTTTCTGCTGACCAAAATACTATGATCTTTTCCGCTTTTCGAACAGGAGGATTTGGTCTGACAGATCTATGGCAAACCCAGCGCGTGGGAGAAAGCTGGTCCGAGCCAGAAAACCTGGGGGATGCCATTAACGGCACGGACGTGGAAACTTATCCTTTTCTATCGGAGGATGGGTTGGAATTATGGTTCACTTCCCCCAGCCGTTCGGGGTATCCCGGTTTTGCAATTTTCCGCTCGATCTGGCAGGATGGTGCCTGGGGGGAACCGCAGGAGATCATTTCTAATGATGTCAGCGAGGTTTCCATAGATAGAGCGGGGAATCTCTATTTTGCCCATTTATTCTTTGATAATGATGGGAAAATCTTGGGGTCAAAGATCTATGTTGCTCAAAAGAAATAGGAAGGATAGCTAAATTTTGTTTCGTGAATATGCATATTTCTGAAAATGGGATTAGGAAAAAAGGAATATGAGAAAGATAAAAAAAAGGGGAATGCTATGAAATCAAAAATGAGACCGGAAACGCAAAAAAACACTCAAGATTGGATAATCATTATTCTTTTATTATTGCAAGTAGTTTTATCGGGGATCATGCTCATGCGCATTATGAATCTTGAAGAATTATTGAGTACAACAGAGCCATCTCCGGTTTATGTTGGAGAGATCAGCGAAGGAGATAATCCTGCCATGGGACCACAAGATGCTCCCATAACGATCATTGTTTTTAGTGATTTTCAATGTCCCTACTGTGCGTCAGCGGACCAGTTGATAAAAGAACTCATGCAGGAGTATCCCGATCAGATTCGTTTTGTCCATCGTGATTTCCCGCTTGAGGAAATTCATCCGGATGCTTTCAATGCTGCTCTTGCGGCTCGTTGTGCGGGAGAGCAGGGAAAATATTGGGAGATGCATGATGCTCTTTTTTCCAATCAGGGAGATTTGAGTATTGTCGCCATTAATGGACTGGTTGAAATGTTGGGTTTGGATCAGGCTCAATTTAATAATTGTTTTGCACTGCGGAAATACGAAAATAGGATTCTTGTTGATGTGCAAACTGGAGAAGAATATGGGGTGCATGCCACTCCTACTTTGTTTGTGAATGGGTATCAGGTGAATGGCGCAGACCGAGACGCAATTATTAGTATTATTGATGATGTTTTATAAAGTTTCCCGGGAAGGGTGGGCATAGGGAAAAGATATGAGGCAAAAACATAAATAATTTGGGAGGATGAAATGAAAGCAAAAAATAAAATACAGAAGATTATTTTATTGGGATTAGTGGCGGTATCACTGTTCCTGATCGCGTTTTCAATCGATACACCCAAACCTGTATATGCTGAAGCAAAGTATCCGTGTTATGGCTATGTTTGTATTGATTTAATGAGTGACCCACGGGTATTAGGCTGTTTAGCTATTGAAGCAGGAAACGCATGGTCTTGTACCAATTATTGCTATAATGGGCAATGGTTTTGTGCGGGCTACGCACAATGCCAATTTGGGTGTTAAAAGATGTCGTAAAACAGTAGGCTTCATATGAAACAATCCCATGCCCACTCCTTTCTGGATAGCCGCACCTGGCGTGCTATTCTGCCGGCGGCGCTGCTGAACAGCCTGGTGCTGGTGATCTTCTTCTCGGCGCTATCCACCCAGCAGGTGGTGGTCGATCGCACGCTCACCGATTACCAGCGCACTACCTACGATATTCTGGTGCGCGCTCCTGAGAACGTGACCGGGATCGAAAAAGAATATGGCTTGGTGGAAGCCAACCACCTGAACGGCACGGCGGGCGGCATCACCATGCAGCAATACGAGCAGATCAAAGCCATCCCTGATGTGGAGGTGGCTGCCCCGATCGCCATGCTGGGCTATATGAATCGTGCCAGGATGGGGGTCGCCATTCAGGAAGACCTGCCCGCCGGC
>JAAZOK010000162.1 GCA_012797815.1 Chloroflexota bacterium
TGGTGGTGCTGGATACGCCGGATGCCCTCAAACGGCGCATCAGCGGAGACTCGGTCATTGAAGTGACCGTCCGCAGTGGACAAGCAGCTTTCTTCATGGAACAATTGAATAACCTGGATGGGAAGACCTCCGTTGAATTGAAAAACACGGTGGAGCCGCAAAAATTGTGCATTTGCACAGGTGAACCTGAAAAAATACTGGAGGTGCTTTCCCCATTCCTGCATCCCGAATATATCAGTGGCATGGAAGTGCGCAACCAGACGCTGGAAGATGTTTACATCACCATCATTCGAGGCGCCAAGGAATGAAGAAGATACGCTGGGGTTTGATCAGAGAGCAAATAAGCGTGCAGATGCTGGTTCGCACCCTTAATTTCTTTTCCCTTTCCTTATTCATATTGCAACCGGCGGTCTTCAGTGCCGTGGGTATGCTGCTCTCGCATGCAGCAGGGAATGCTGTACCTGATTTGGTATACAACGTGATCGGGGGCGGCATCATGGGGATGTGGAGTGGGATCGTCTTTACCTCCACTTATGATATCACCGGCGACCGGCGCAATGGGTTACTGGAATTGATCGTGGGCAGCCCGACCTCCCTGGCAAGCGTGGAAGCAATCCGTACCCTGACCAATGTGCTGGCTGGTTTTTTCAGTCTGACACTGGCATTTTTGGCAGCGATGGGCATCTTTGGTTATTCCCTGCGCGGGGCGAATCTGTGGGGAGCCTGTATCTCACTGGTACTGCTGCTGTTCGCGATGTGGTGCGCCGGGGTATTTCTGGCGAATTTCCTGGCATGGTCGCGCATCTCCGGCACATTCGTGGAATACCTTGAAATGCCGATCGCCATCCTGTGCGGCTTCATGTTCCCCATCCGCATCCTGCCACAATGGTTGCAGGTTATCTCGGGATTCGTCCCCATCCGCTGGGCACTGGAAGCCATGAATGAAAGCCTGCTGGGGATGCGTGATCTTCATTTTCTATTGACACACTGGGGTGCAGCCCTGGCACTTTCTCTGCTCTTGATGGCAGTCACCGGTTGGCTGCAGAAGAAAGTGCAGGATAAGATCCGGGTCAACGGAGAATTGAGTTCGATATGATCAAGCGGGTGGTTAGGCTGGTGCGCTTATATTTCGCGCAGGCATGGCTATCCTATCACGGGCGTTTTGCGATCACCAATCCATTTGGATATATCACCTCCAAGATCGGATTTCCGTTCTTCTTGATGATATTTTTCATTTTCATGGGAAAGTTCGTGGGATTCAATGATCCGTTATATATCGTGATCGGCAACATCCTGCTGATCCCGGCTAACAACGGCATGGCAGGTATCACGCTGGCGATCGGTGATGAAAGGCAGTGGGGTACGCTTTCATATGTTCTGGGCTCACCGGCTCCCAGGGGCCCGCTTTTTGTAGGAAGGGCCTGGTTCTACATCCTGGACGGATTCGTGACGGCACTGGTGGGTTTTGTGATCGTAGCGGGTATTTTCCATATGGACCTGAGTCAGGTGAACCTGATCTTGCTGATGCTGGTGGCGCTGTTGATCGCCATCACCTCCAGCGGGATCGGGTTTTTATTCGGAAGTATCGCGTTGTTATCCAGGGATGGGTGGACGATATTGAGCACTTTTATCTCCGCCCTGTATATCATGGTGGGTGTGAATTTCCCGATCGAGGCGCTGCCCGGTGTTCTATCTAAAATATCCTATGGATTGCCCCTGACCAGAGGCGTGATGGCAGCGCGGTTGTTGTTGAACGGAGCCGCATGGAGTGATATCAGCAGCCTGGTGGCGGGAGAGGCGCTGGTAGGAGGAATTTATATCCTAATCGGATATGTCATCTTCCTGATCATTGAAAAGCGCAGCACCATTTCCGGCACGCTGGATGCTATGTAAGAGGTTAATGAGGTCATATTCTATTGCTTCTGCGGGTGGTGTCTCACCCCACTGAATATCCACGTCCGCCTGGATGGTTTTCATCGCGCGAGAATAATTCACTCATCCCCATCCGGTAATCGTTTGAGTTCCGCAGGTGGCGGGAGCAGATCAAGGATACGATCGCTGAGACTTTTGGGGTGATCGTAACTGGCGATACTGATGCCACCGGCACCGCGTGCATAAGGATAGGTGCCAAACCACAGATCACCATTGCTGGTTTCGATGATGGCGCGCACCAGTTCATCCACCACCCCATCCCGTTTGGTGAAAGAAAGCCAATTACTGCCGTCGAAGCGACTGACGCCCTTTTCGGTCCCGAACCACATCTTCTTTGTGGAATCGATGAGCATACAATAGATGCGCCTATCCACCAGCCCATCATGATCAGTAAGCGTATGCCAGTTCTTGCCGTCGAAGATGCTGATGCCGGAAAGTGTGCCAAACCACATATTGCCCTGTGGATCCTCGAACATGGAATAGACACAATTATCCACCAGCCCCTGCGCGCTGGTGTAGGAACGCCAGCGCTGCCCGTCGTAACAACCAACCCCGGCGCCCAGTCCCTGTTCGTAGGTACCGATCCAGATGCGCCCATGGGAATCATTAAAAACCTTCAATATCTCCAACCCGGGCAGGTCCGCGCGGGTTGAAAAGGACTGCCAGGAATGCCCGTCGAAACGGAACAAGCCACCGCCGGTGCGAGCAGCACGCCAGCAGCCTGCCCATAGGTTGCCGTCCTGGTCAAAAGTCAGATTCAGCAGGCTTTTGCCGTAGAGCCCTCCATCCAGTACCTGCGTCCCTGCGATGCGATTCAGCCCCTGATCCGTAGCAACCCAGATCACACCAGTGGCATCTTCGCGAATGCAGGTGACCTCATTGCAGTGCAGCCCGTCGCGCGTGGAGTAAGAACGCCAGCGTTGCCCGTCAAAAAATGCCAGACCGCCGCCCCAGGTGCCGACCCAAATGCGCTCCTGAGAATCCTGAAAGAGGTCATAGATCCAGTTATGCGGCAAGCCATCGGCAGTGGTGAGGGTATGCCAGGAAAGCTTTTCTGCCTGGTTGGAAGTCTGAAGATACTGTTTAAAGATGAGACGCAGTTCGGAGCGGTCATGGTAATCAAACGGGCGGGGCACCAGGGCATTTTCGGTCATCGGGTTTCCTTTTTTATTAATCCATATCAATCAAGCAATGCTTCCAGTTTTTCTCGTAATGTCAGGATGTGTTCGGATTCCTGCCGGATGCGCTCCAGCAGTTCCTGGCGCTGCTCTTGCATTTTTTGATGGACTTGCTCAGGGTCGACTGTCTCCTGTTCGGTGAGATCCTGTTTGAGACCAGTCAACCGACGTCGCAGGCGTGTAAGCAATTTTCCGGCTTGCTCCAGTTTTTCTGCCTGTTGTTGTATTTCTAGCAGCGGGTCGAGCTCTGTATCTACCAGTTCAGCGGGTTCGTATTGCACCAGATAGGCTTGCATAAGCAGAAAATCCATCTTTTTATACACGGTAAAGGCTTCATTGAATTCCTCTGGAGAGGATTGGGAGGAATCGGGATGGACAGCAGGCAGCACCACACGTTTGAACTCGGCGATCAATTCGCTCTTGACTATGGCATCTTCAACATCATCGCCAGTGAGGGTCAGCAAATCTGCAAGGGGAGGAACGGATGCATCCCGGTCAGAATTTCCATCGTCTCCCGGATCCTGTTCTGTAAATGTATCGCCGATGTGTAACACCTGGCGGACATCCTGTTCCAATTCCTGGTGGGTGGCATAGCGTTCCTGACGGATATTCGATTCGATGCGACGGTACTCGTGTTCGAGGTAGGTATGCTGTTGTTTGGCGAATTGTAAACTGCGCGCAGGGCGTATGATGTTGGCAAGAAAGAGATCTTCCACCGCGCGCATCTGTTTTTGCAGGGACAAGTACGCATGCAAGGTAGAAACGATTTCAGTATGGGTGGTTGAAATACGTTCTCGCACCTTGAGAATGGAACGGCGTAGTCTCTTTTCCACCTCTTCCAGTTGCAGGATAACCTGCATGAACTCTTGGTAGACCTGAGAAGGGACCGGTTCGGAAGCCGCCGTGCGCAGTGCTTCCAGCTCCGATAGACGGTGGCGCAGGCGGGTGACTTCTTCGATCTGACGCTGGTAGGTTTTTTCCATGAACGCTCCTGGCAGGTACGAATTTTTATTCGGTGAGAGATCCCATATATAAGATTATAGGGCAGGTAGATCAAAGAACAAGATAGGCTGGATGGTTGTGGTGGCATATATGTGCACTATATAATAAAAAAAACTAATGGTAATGGGATATTCCCGGAAAGAGATCAGGAGATGGTCGATAAATCAAAATGGGCGAAGGATCTTGGCTTTTATATGTATCATCAGACCAAAGAAAATGTGGAACCGCCAGTTTGGCTATGGAAAAAGTTCACCTTTTGGGATATGGCAGTCATTGAACCAGACTTATTTTCAACTACTTCCACCACCCAGGTGAATGGAGAAGAATATGCCATGACGGTTGATTTCGACCGCAATATTTTCGACCGGATCATGGAAATCATCCCCGAATTTTACGCACAACGCTTGCGTGGTACCGTGAATGGCATTCAGGAGTATCCGGTGATTATGCAGTTCAGGGAAGATCCCTTCCATATCAGTATGCGAGTGCAATTGGGGGAAATAACCCACGGGGATGGGGAAGATTTCATCCCTTTCCGTGTGATCGATGTGTCAAGCGTGGAGCAGTAAAAAAAACAGGAACGTCTTTGTAGAACGCCGGATGATGTTTGCTCTGCATCGTTGATATCTGACGCAGAGATTCAACCAACATGATGATTGGAGGGAAGGACTGTGGGAAAACTGGATAAAAAAATATTGGATAGCTTTGTGAAAATCAATGAGATACGGAATGTCAGTGGTCTCATACCGGGCTTGGATAATCTGAAGATCAGTGAGGGAGTCTGGTATGTGTTTACCGCGGGTGAAGCCCTATGGCTGATCGGTTCGATTGCCCTTCTTCAGGCGAAGATCGCAGAGGATTTTCAACGCTGGAAAGTAAAAGTAGAAAAAGACCTGAGCGCAGTACTTACCTGTACGAACAGGCATAAAGAAATCCGTTTCACAAAAAATATCGAGAAAGCTTTCGATTTGGGTGTGCCCGAACTTGAACTGGTCGTGATCAAACCGAATCGCATGGACGATTTTATGATCATGCTGCCGCGCGAGGCAAATAATTATTATGGAGACAAATTAGCTCCGTTAAAATAGAATGGTTTATTGCATTCTCAATTTTCACGCTGCTCTAAAAATCTTATTGTAGATCTCTCTGATCTGTGCTTCGTGGCTGGCATAGCCGTTTGCCTGTGCCAGCCGCAGCGATTTATCGAGCAAATTTTGAATAAGCTCCATCCCAGCCAGTTCATAGCGATAATTGGTGATGGCTTGATTGACGAGAGACATGATAATGCCCTCCATGTGGTTCATCCTCTGGCTGAGCTGTTCCATTTGTTGAAAAAGTGCCAGCGCCTCCGCTCCTTTGCCCTGGGCATCCAGAATGGCTGCTTTGTTGTTCAAGGTCAAACTGAGCATAGGGAGATTATTCAGGTGTAAACAGAGCTGTTCGGTTTCATCCAATAACGGTAGTGCCTCCTCAAAGCTGCCCTGGTTGAGTTTGATAGCGGCTTGATTTCCCAGTGCAGAGACCAGATCATTCATGTTCTGTGTGCTGCGGCAAATTTGTTCCTGTTGTTTACAAAGTTGAAGCGCTTTTTCAAACTGCCCTAACTTTAGATAGATTTCACCCTGACTTCCCACTACTTTTTGTATGAAGTCTTGGTTGCCCAGCTCTTTAGCGGTGTTATGACATTTTCCCAGAACGTGCAGTGCTTCATCGATCTTTCCCATCAATTTCAAGAGATTTGCCTGGTTCAATAAAGACCGGCATAACCCGGTTCGATCGCCGAGTTCCTGCAGGATACGCTCCTCTTCTTTATGCAGTCCCATAGCTTCATTGAGACGACCATGTACCTGCAGGATGAGCGCATGATTGCCCAACGAGGATGCCAATCCTTTACGGTGACCGATGTGCCTGCAAAGGGTTTCCTGTTCCGAAAACTTGAGCAAGGCATCGTTATATAATCCGCGTCTCTGGAGAATGACCCCCTGATTGCCCAGGGCGTCCGCAAGACCGGCGCGATTGTTGATCTGACGGCAGAGCTCTTCCTGCTCTTTGAAAAGATCAAGCGCTTCTAGCAGGTCCCCGCGGGTTTGCAGGATGAATGCCAGATATCCCAATGTCACCTGCAAATTTCGCAGATCATGATTTCCACGATAATACTCGATCAGGTACATGAGCGGAGCAGTATTTTCCTGACGATAGCCCAGTTCGTTCATTAAACGTACGATGTTTAGCACAGTGTAAGCACTAACGCCGGAAGGATCCGCCAGGATCGTCCGATAACCTTCGACCATTCTTAATGAAGAATGGTGCTCGATCTGAGTCCAGTAGGAAAGCATATCCTCCTTTTTTTGTTCCCAGATCAGGTTCATCATTTCCGTGTCGGTCAGCAGATCATATAGCCCTTGCCAATTCTCAGAGCGAGCAAGCTGCCAGGCTTGTTCGTCAATGCGGCGTGAACTGAAGCGGCTGTGGCTGCCGAAATATTCTGCCAGTTGCTCATGATAGCGTCGTTCCTGCCCATCCTTGAGAAAGACAGAGCGGGTGACGTCCTGCAGTTCACGATGATAGAAGGTCAGTAGGGCACCTCCTTGATCGTTGTGCTCGGTGAGATAGGCAGCCAGGTCAAAGGAAAGGCGTGACCAGAGCACGATGGGTAAGTGCGGACCGTTGGGGAGGGTGAGGACATATCTGAGGAATTTTTCCACCGATTCAGGCGGAGTACGGGTGTCGGTGAGCCAATCCATTGCGGCACGGTCATCTTGAGAGGCTGAGCGCCCGACCGGTTGAGGGCGGTGGGCGACCGCTAACTGCAACAGATCCGGGGGGACGTGCTGGCTCCCCTTGAAGAACCAGGAATAGACCTCGAAATCTTGTGAAAGCAGGTCGACCAGTTCATCCTCAGAAAGACCATGGCGGGAAGCAGCCAGATAGCCGAGGGCATGCGAGACGAGCATCTTCCCATGGTTCTGCTCTTTTTCAAGGCGTTCCAGCATGTTGTGCGCGATGATGCCATCCAGGGTTGGTGTGAGAGTTTCAACCGGATCCATATCTTGGGAAGTCCATAAACGCGCTTCCTCGAAAGCCAGTTTCAAGTAGAGGGGGTTGCCACCGGACTGCGCGAATTTGTCGAGCACCTCCTGGCGCTGGGGGGATTGCAGGGTGCGGCGGGCGTCTTCCAACCAGTGAGAGAGGATACGGTTCCCTTCCTCCCGGGTGAGACCGGTGAGCGTTTCGATGTGTGCCTGGCGAGCCTGTAAGTGCTCCAACGGTCCGTCGGGGCGGGTGGAAGTGATGAGATGGACATATGCTGGCAGAGCGGTCGGCAACCACGTCAGGGAACGGGCACCCTGTAATTCGGAGAGTTGGTCAAGAGAATCAAGAAAGAGGAACAGCGGTTTTTCTGCGCTGGCGTACTGCAGCCGCCGGATGAATTCGGCGACCAGTTCGCTGTATGCGACCGGCGGTGCGGCATCTTCCACCCCATACCTGCGGGATAACTCCTGGCACAGGCTTCCCAAAAGGTTCTGTGAATCGGCGGATGGCGCAGTGGCTCCGATGAAGCGATAGATAAGACCTGCAGAAGGGTGGGAGAGTTGGGTTTGCTGGACGGCTTTGGCGATAAGGGCAGATTTACCACTACCGCCTTCCCCGATCACACTGAAGAGGGGTCGATTGGGATCATCCAAACTGGCAGCGATCTTGTTGAGCATGTCAGAGCGCCCCTCGAAACCCTGCAGGCGCTCTTCGGCAAAACGCCGGTGCACAAGCCCCTCCTCATCCAGGTGATCATCGGGTGGGATGAGATGGCGTGGTTCTTGAATGAAAGGAAAGGGATGCGGATGCTCGATCTGATCGAGCATGAGCGCAGAGAGGGAATGATAAACATCATCACAAAGCTGCTCGATATGCGTATCGGTGATGCCCATACCAGCCCAATGCGCCTGATAGGTGAAGATATGCTTTGGAAGGTTGCGGGTGAGACGTTCTTTAAGGGCATTCTGGCTGGCGAGCGCTGCCTGATCGATGGACCAATCCGCTTCATCGAGGTTGATGAAATCATGGGCAGTGAAATCCACCAGTGCCTGTTCCAGGAACCCCAGCACTTCATGATCGATGGTGCCTTTGGGCGTGGTGGCGAGGGCGGAGCGTAACAGGGAAGCAAAATGTGCAGGATTGGTAAGCTCTGGTGATGTCAGCAGCTTTTTGACCAGATCTTTGACATGCTGGTTAAAGGGGGTGTTGCCATAGGTTTGATGGAGGTCATTTGCCAGTTCGGTGCGGAAAGCAGGCAGGTTGAAATGCCGGGGCAGATCGGGGATGGAGCGCAAGAAGCACAGCACATGCTCCTGAGCATCCGGCACGCTTAGGGCGCCGGCGGCGATCTCCTGCTGGGTGGCAGAAGTGATATAAGGAAGGCGCTCTTCATCGGAGAAGGGTAGTGCCAGCGCAGCGGTTGCCAGTATAGTATGTAAACGCGTTTCGACAGACTGCCAGACGACATTCTGTACATTGGGAGAACCCGGTTGGCGTGCTTTCAAACGCCATTCGGGGGGTTGGGCATTCTCATCCAGGAAATACCATTCCTGCAATAGTGTCCGGTCAGCAGGGTCGGGAATGGAAGAGAGGAACTGTTGAAAATGCGTCTGGGGAATGTGAGCAGGAGGAGGACACCAGCCATAACGGTCACCCAGCATGACCAGGAAATTAGGGCGAGGAGTGGTGTGCTGGCAGCGTGCGACCTCGCGCAGGCAGATATCCATGGCTTGCTGATCCAGGGAGGCTTCCGCGCTGACACCCCAACGCAGGTCGATGACCTGAAAACGGCAGGCATGCTCGGCTGCCAGATCACGCAGGCGCGGGAAGACGCGCTGCTGCAGGGCATTACGTTCTTCTTTGAGGTCGCTAAAGGTGGAACTGAGAAAAATGCGAAACGTATGTTGGTCCTGATGCATGCTGCTCTCCAAATCACGCAGGAATATCGTATTAGCTATTGCTTTTATCTTAGCATTTCCAGCCACATTAAGAAATCATCCCTGTCGATCGAGATCCTGAGCGATCTGCTCCGGAAGTGCCCATGGGTCACAGGGTTGAGGATCCACGAGGAGATCGTGAAACCAGAAGACCTCCCCTTCCAATTCACGATCAAAAACGCCGCATACCCCGTGGAAACGTTGCAACAGTTCTGTAAAACGCTTGCGTATAGACATTGAATACTCAAAGAGGATGCTCATACGGGTGCCGGTGGTGCCAAACTCGAACAGGACCAGGTCGACGGGCAAGTTGAGCGGATGGCGATCGGAAAGATCCTGATAGATATAGAGATAGATATAACCAATGGAGATCATGCGTGGATTGCCATCACCGGGTGGACTGCGGTATTGCTCGTCTGAATGATCGCGTTCTGTCACATATTCCCATAACGGTTCATCTTCCGCAAAGTTGAGCACGGTGGCAAATTGTAACTCGGGATTATCACAATGGAATTCATTGGAACGAGCGACCCAGGCATCCAGCGGGATTTCCAGCACATGATCGGGAAAGAGGATGCGGGCAGGAGGATGGTGTGGTTGCCCGATCTCTACCACGCCTTGCAGAACATCCCAGATCCGGGCTTTGTTGAAATACAGACGGAAACTATAATCCAGACCCATAGGCAAGCCCCTTTAAAAAACGAATTTCGTCGCGAGCGGACACGGTGGCAAGCTGTATGTTCTGCTGGGTGAAGGCGGTTTGATAAGTTTTGGAGGGAGTGCCGGCACAGGCAGGGTGCCCAGCCAGATTGATGGGGCAATCTTCACATTCCGTGTCGTGTCCATAAAAATAAAGGGCACACAAGCCACAGGTCTGTACACCGCCAGCCCCCACCAACTGACCTTGCATACAGCAGTGGTATAGAAATTCCCATTTTTGAATGGAGCGCTGCCAAGCATCCGTTTCAGTATGAAGTATGGGAGCATTCTTACGCAATTGTAAGAAGTACTCATGATCTGTCAGAACGATCGTAAAGACCTCCACCGAAAGATGCTACTCCTGAAGGATATGCTGCACAATAGAATGGGCAGCCTGCTGGTAAGGGCAAAAGAAATGGATATGGGCGTTCTTTGAGAGGTCGAGCATATCCGCCAGCCCACTGTGGTGTAGACGTACCCAGATGGGCACATGCGGATTGAGTTGCAGTACCTTATAAACAGTTTCAAGATTGACGACATCCTCCCCGGCGGTCAGAACGACCAGGCGGGCAGCGGATACATGAGCCTGTTGCAACGAGTTGATATTGGTCATATCTGCCTGAAGATGAATGGCAGTGGAATCATCCAGACCGAGTTCCGGAAGCAGTGTGGGGCGGGGATCAAGGATAACGACTTTCAAACCGGGTTGTGCAGCCAGCAATTGTTGCAAAAGCTGGTGTCCCATTTCACCGGCACCACACAACACCAGATGATTCTTCAGAGATTTAACGACCATAAGATCCCATTCCTTTCTATCCGAGTTACGCTGGGAGTAAATGGAAAAAACGCGCAGGATGCCTTCCCCTAAAATGAGAGACATGGCAAGCGGCAGAGTAAAAGCCAAGAGGACCACGATGCCGCGACCGCCACTTTCAACGCGCTCCATGGACGCCAGGTTGAAGGCATCCAGCACGAGCTGCGCCCAATTGGCTTGCGGGTCGGGACCAAACTGATGTAACAACAAGGCAGCAAGTGCAAGCAGGGCAACAAAAAACAGCAAGTTGATCCATACGGCGGAAAGGATGATCGAAAGATCGCGTCCTATTTTTTTCACGCTGCCTATGCCCTCCTGAAATATAAATTATTTCCTCACAAATCTTCTCGCCTGTTTCTGAGAAGGAGTGAATGATTAATATTTTCATTGTACAAGAAAAAAAGCAATTGCATAGTAGAATCGAAAGACAAAATCAGGTAGTCTCAAA
>JAAZOK010000042.1 GCA_012797815.1 Chloroflexota bacterium
GATCCGCTTTAACAAAATCACTTACCAGATCGTGACCAGGCATCCTCCTCGTAACCTGATTGGCTGTGAGATTTTGACCCTTGAGGATGAATTTTTATACGCCCCCTCTTGATCACCTCTGGCGTACTTATGATAAAAAAAACAATGGCAACCCTATTGCCATTCCTTTGATACTATGTTGACATGGTATCATTTTTTTGTGCTTTTCCGAAAAGCCAAAAAACGGTTCCAAGGATTAATCCCATCATTGCCAGCCCTGATCCAAATTCTGTAGTGAAAAATTTCGTGATGCCGTAGTCGATTGTTATCCCATCCAATATGCTTTGAATGAATGTATTATGTATCGCGTGCAGAAGCACTGCCGGCCAAAGACTTCCAGATTTGAGGCGCAACCAAGCAAAGAGAAATGAAACGCCAATGATCAGGAATAGAAAACACAAAACTGCATACCACGTTGGCGTACCGCTACTATATCCACCAATGACGATCACGGGAATATGCCATATTCCCCAGATCACACCGCTGAGCAGGGCGATATTTCTAAATGACAGCGATTGTGCCAATCTCGGAACAAGAAGTCCTCGCCAGCCGATTTCTTCCCCCAGGGCAAGAAATAGTGATGGCAACAATCCAATGGTCAAGGAATTAATGACAATTGCAATTGGATTGCTGCCGAAGATGCTAATATCTACTCCCCCCAATCCCGCTACCCATATTACGGAGTATGTTAACCCGGCATAGATAATCGGTGCAAAATATGCGATCAGATAATAAATTGGTTTCCCGATACCCCACCCTAAAGTGCTTATTTTTTCTTTATTAAACAGGCAAGTAAGGAAGGCTGCAACTGCTGGGGTCCACATCAGAGGTAGTACCCAAGCTCCCCCTCCACTTTCAATTCCTCCATTGGCTGGTATCAAATAGTAAAAAATACTACTGATTACAAAAACAAGGATCAGGTAAGTGACGATCATTTTCGTATTTTCGTTTTTTGGCATTCTACCTTCCATTTTGGCTATCCCCTTTATCTGTAGTCTTGAAGCATCTTGACACTCTACCGCATGCTTCCCTGCTGTGATTGTTCTATTGAATAATTACATTGTAAGCTTATTTTCAGAGTTAAATTTCGAAATTTGACGGGTGCATGAGATTTGGAGCACAATTTTCTAGCAGGCATTGGTAGGCTGATTTCATCGTTCCCTTTCTATAAAAGTTCGAAATTGGATATTCTTGTTTGTATCAGGGGTGGTGATGTTTGCCTTACTGGTACCGTCACAGGCAGGAGTGGACTCACAATATTCCTGGTCTTATGGTTCCCATACTGAGTGAGTGGGGTCGTACCCAATGTCATCCAACCAATCGCCGAGCACCAGCGCCATGATGAAGCCATTTTCGTCTTCATCCAGACGCACATACATATTAACAGCCAGGTCACCGGCATCCGTGCTGTAGGGAGTGCTGGCAATTGCACCACCTATCAGCGAGGTATTGCTGCGCTCTGCGATGGAATTGGTAGCATTGACCAGCCATTCACCCATGCTGGCGTCATCCCCGAAAATGCTGTTGAGCAGCAGGTCAAAATAAGTGTACTGTTGGTTGGCGAAATCATATTCGGCATCAATGGGCAAATAGATCAAAATGCGGGCGGACTGGATGTCGTCCTGCTCACCCAATAGCTGTAGATTTGCCATCCCATCCGGGGAGGTAGCAGTGACGAGGGGCAATCCGGCATAACGTTCTTCTTCCGTGAAGCTGAAATCATAGGGTAAGTAATAGCTGCTGATGTACGAACGGGTGGCAGCGGGGTAGGCACTGGAAAGCGGGATGGATTTGATACTGGCATCCGAGCAGGAGCTTATCAAGGTCGCACTTAACAGGGATACTATAATGAAGATAGCGAGTTTATTTGTTTGGCGCATATTTTCCTCGTTTGGAACAAGATTGAATAAAAGGAATTTCATTGATTATGCCATCGATTTCAGAGAAGTGCAAAACGCGAGGGGATTGCGCATAGCCATTAATGTGATATAATAGAAATACGCAAGCTGTTCTCATCTTGAAAAGTGCTGGTTAGGTGAAAATGAATGACCAAGGGGGACGATCTTTTCGAGAAATACACTAACTCATTCCGTTTGCGATCAAAAAGGAGCTTTCTGCAAAGGTTTTGAAAGCTATCTTAATATATTTTAAGAAAGGAGGTCAACGGACTTGGTAAGAATAGAAAAACGACCTGGCGAAAATGAAGCACAGATGTTCCGCCGTTTCCGGAAACGTGTGATGCGCAGTCAGCTTTTATCCACGGTAAGAAAGAAACGCTGGTTTGTCTCTAAAGGCGAGCAACGCAGGATCGATCAAAAGAAAGGGATCCAGAGAGCACAAAAACGCCAACGTAAAAATAACCGCAGATATTAGAAACAAAGAAAAAGAGTGAATAGATGAAAGATAGCGTGGAACCGAAATATAAAGAGAATGATTGGATTGTCCATTCCTATCATGGTGTAAGCCATATTGAAGGGATTGATAAAAAATCGATCGAAGGAAAAGAGAGAACATTTTTTA
>JAAZOK010000020.1 GCA_012797815.1 Chloroflexota bacterium
AGGATATGAGAATATCCCTAGATGGGTCATGCAGGGATATACCACGATGCTGATGGAAATCCAAGATCAGTTAGCAGAAAGAATGATCGAAAAACCTAGTCATGTATTTGTGCAGGCGGGGGTTGGCGCATTGGCAGCAGCCACGATTGGATTCTATTCAGCCCTTTTTAAGGGAGAGCGCCCTAAAACGATCGTGGTAGAACCGAACAAAGCCGCTTGCCTCTTTCGTTCAATTGAAATTGGTGATGGGGCTCCTCATTCTTACGAAGGGGATCTGGATACCATTATGGCTGGTTTGGCATGTGGTGATCCCAATCCACTGGCGTGGCCAATCTTGCGTGATTGCACCGATGCCTTTATCAGATGTCCAGATTACGTGGCTGCCAAAGGAATGCGTGTATATGGATTACCCCTCAAAGGCGATCCTTTCATCGTTTCTGGAGAATCGGGAGCCGTAACACTGGGTACACTTATGTTCCTGATGCAATGGGATGACGCAGAGTCATTCAGGAATATGCTGGGGTTGAATGATCGATCAGATGTTCTGCTCATCAATTCAGAAGGGAACACCGATCCAGACCATTTTCGGAATGTCGTGTGGGATGGGGGAGAATCAGTGCCAACCATCTATAAAAACTACTGGTCATAGAAAAACCTGCGGGAAAGGGTGAGAAGAGACAGAAATGAATATTATTAAAATCAAAAAAGAACTTGAAGAAAAAAGAGAGGAAATCATTTCCTTCTTAAAACCATCGGTCGAAGTTGAAAGAGCCGACCTGGATGATTACGAATTGGCTCATCATTATCAGGTATCTGAACAGCAGAATTCTTTGAATTCTTTTAATCAAAACATACTTCTTCAGATAGAAAACGCCCTGGAGAAAATCGAGAAGGGGACTTATGGGATATGTGATCAATGCCACATGCCAATCGACCCGGAACGGTTGAAGGTCATTCCTTATGCCAATTTTTGCATTGATTGTTTAAATCGCTTCCCGTCTAAATTGATTTCTTCTTCTGATCAGCAGGAGAAATAATGAATTCTCCGCAAAGCAAGTTTTAAATAGTCCTCGGGTTCGCCGTTCTGAACACGAAGGCGATAACACGATGCTTTTTTATGCTGAGAAAGTATAACCGCCTCAAAATAAATGGAAAACCATGTTGATCATTGATAGTCAATTTCTGTACAAGATCCGTAAGTCTTTTTTGGTACCGATCTCAAGCATATTTGTTATCAATACGGAATATCCCTAATGAGCGCGATCTGACTTCACTACAATTGTGGTACTCCCATTGACAGGTCGATATACCGGTATTTTTTCTCCTGCCACTTGCGCCTCCATCACCACACCCGATCCACTGAATGCTCCTCTACCTGAATCATCCACCCAAACTTTACTGTAGCCACCGCCTTTCCATGAGAGCGTTACAGTAGCCTTTCTCCACGGATCATCGCGTCTATCCACCAGGATTAAAGTATTTGCCATTTTTGTCCTCGTTTATCTTTTTTTGATGCTTACAATTTTGAATCTGCCAGAATGTAGTATTCCATGGCCTGTTCTTTCGCTTCTTCCAATTTCTCCTCATTTACATCTGAGTAATCAAGTTGATTAACATCGCATGCTTTGATCGCCCCATAAATTTCTCTCCAGGCATTATTCTTGATTCCTTCACAAAAATCTGCCATCCTGAACATTCTTTCTGTGTTATCTAAGTACGCCACTGCGCTGGTGGGCTTTTTTTGCAGATTACGATTATATACTTCAATCAGATTCTGGATGCTGGTTGTGAAATGCTCGTTGGATATACCGGCTGCAGCAGCGGTCACCCCCAGTGTAACGCCTTTGAAAAGGACGTTCATGGCTGTTCCCACAACGGTATCCGCGGCTCCCTGTCCTTTATAAACCACCGGGTTTTTTCCCGCATTTGCAGTCTTCAATTTACAGGAATAGAACACTGCCAGATAATAATATCCCGCAAAACTATCAGCATCCAATTCGATCGCTTTTTCTGCCATTTTTTCCATTTCAGACAAGATCTTTGAATCATTACTGCCCTGCTGGCTTTGGCAAATGAAATAGAAATACAAAAAATCGGCAAATTCTCCATAAACGCTCGAAATAAAATCTTGATTTTCCTCATCAACAAGTGTGTCTATTGCGGGAATCAGTTTCTTTCGAATATTGTCAGCGATTTGATAATCTTTGATGCTTTCATTATCATGACCGTTTTGCCAGTATTTATAAAACAATTTATATTGGGTTTCAATGTTGTCTGTTTCCATGTTAGATCTCCATATTTTGATTTAATTTTGTTTTTCTAAAATTGGGATTGTTTTGGATAGATTGCCCTTGTCGATAGGGTGGAATTTAATAATTTTTCCTTTCTTTGCGCATTAATGAAGGTTTCTCTTGACGGTGTTCCTCACCTTAGCATCCGGATCCTTTTTTATTATATATGAGCTTTCAAATATCCCTTTAAAAAAGAAAAGATACAAAATTAAATGTCACTTTGTATCTCCAGTGGGCCCGGTAGGATTCGAACCTACGACCAAGCGGTTATGAGCCGCGTGCTCTGCCGCTGAGCTACGGGCCCGGCATCAGCCAGCGTTTGCATTATAACATTGAATGTTTTTGAAGTACAAAAACGGGAGGGCAAGCCCTCCCGCTGACGTCGTTATTCCAGGATCAACCTGGTGCGCTTGAAACGTTTCTTCGCCAGTAGCAGCATGATGGCATCCGCCACCACCAGCAGCCCAAAAATGCCCGCTAAAATATACGGCAGGTTCTGGTCCAGCATGGGGGCAATCCTGACGAGCAAAGTCTGCATTTTGTCCGGAAAGCTCTGCAACAGGATGAAGGGGATGAACCAGATCGCCATGATCGACAGGCTCAGTTTCTGGTATGCCTGGCGTACCGTGCTGGCTTTCAGCGAGACGAACACCCCGATGCTGCTGATCAGGATGGCAATCAACAACACCGCCACGATGCCGCCGAAGAACATGCCGGTATGATAGAACTGCAGTCCACCGGTTGGGAACATGACATTGACGGTGATGGCGCCCACCAGCGCGCACACCAACGAGGTGATCCAGGCATACAGCACCGAAGCAGCGATTTTGCCCAGCAGGATAGCCGTATCCGAAAGACGTGTCGCCAGCAGGGTTTCCAGGGTGTGGCGCTCGCGCTCTCCGGCGAAGGCATCCGCGATCATGCCGTTGGTCATGAAAAGCGGCACCCACGCCCAGGTGAACAGCGCGGTGGGATTCTGCAGCCAGTCGGCGCCGCTCATATACGGCAGGTAGATGCCCACCAATCCGATCAATATCACCAGGCTGATCCAGCTCTGGCGTCCCGCTTCACGGCGGAAAACCACCTCTTTCCATTCTTTCTGTATCAACGTAAATATGTCCTGCATCATTCCTTTTCCTCCAGCAGCGCCAGGAAAGCTTCTTCCAGCGAAGCCTTGCCCTTGCGCACTTCATCGATCATCACACCTTTGCCAGCCAGGAACTGCACCAGCGTTCCCGAATCCGTTTCGCGCGTGAAATGCACTACCAGATGGTGATCCTGCAGTTCCACCCCGGCTACATCCGGCATGGCGCGCAGTGCCTGCATGATCTCCTCGTTGAATCCGCGCCCCACCACGATCAGGGCATGGGTGCCCTGCCTGAGGCGCAGTTCGTCCGGCGACCCCACACTGAGCAGTTTGCCTTTGCTGATCACCGCCACCTGGTCGCAGATCTTTTCCGCTTCCGCCATGTTATGGGTGGTCAGAAAGACCGTCACGCCATGCTGGCGTGCCAGGTCTGCCAGATCATCGCGCAGGCTGGCGGCTGCCACCGGGTCCAACCCGGCGGTGGGTTCATCCAGGAACACCAGCTTGGGATCATGCATCAGGGTGCGCACCACTGCCAGCTTTTGCTTCATGCCACGGCTCCAACCGTTGATCAGTTCTTTGCGGCGTTCGTACAGTCCCATTTTTTCCAGCAGAGACTGGATGCGCTGCTGCCGTTCAACCGGTGGAATGTGCCAGATGCGCCCGAACAGGTCGAGGTTATCTTCCGCAGAGAGGCGTTCGTACAGCCCGGTGTGCTCCAGCAGTGCCCCGCAATTGAGACGGATCTGGTCCGCCTGGGTGCGGGTATCGAAACCCAGCACCTCGGCGCTGCCGCTGCTCGCTTCCAGCAGCCCTAATAAAAGGCGGATGGTGGTCGTTTTGCCTGCCCCATTGGGACCCAGGAACCCGAAAATAGTCCCGGCAGGCACCTCAAAGCTGATGCCGTCCACCGCGTGTAATGCGCCGAAGTGGCAGTGCAGGTCGTTGGTTTTGATACTGATGTTTTGCAATGTCATTTATCCTCCGTTAAGTTTCTTCATGATCCTGTTGAACTGTGCGCGATAAGCTTCAAACGCGCCGCGTCCTTTTTCCGTCATACTGCATAAAGTTTGTGGTTTCTTATCCTTGAATAGCTTGCGGATCTCGATATAACCGGCTTCTTCCAGTTTGGTGAGGTGGGAAGAAAGGTTCCCGCGCGTCAACCCACTCTCATGCAGTAAATAAGTGAAATCGGCTTCCTTTACGGTATACAGAATGGTGCTGATCACCAGGCGGGCGGGCTCGTGGATCAGGCGATCCACTTCTGCCAGATCGCGCAGCTTCTCATTACTCATACGTCCCCTTCCTGCAATGGTTTCGTTTTGATCAGGTAGTGCACAAAGGCGATGAGACCCGAGAGCAGCCAACCCGCCCCGATGAGCACCATCAGGAAAATGGATTTCAACTCTGCTTCCATCAGCAAGGTTGAGGTCCACCAGCCGGCTGCCATTTCGAAGGGTGCCAACAGATACAGACGCTTCACCCCGTTGGTATATGCCAGGAACAGCGTCACCAGTCCCAACAAAATCCCCACCATAATAACAGAATCGACCTTGAATACCTGTGGTCCGACAACGGTCACGGTGAGCGCCATCACAACCCCCAGCACCCCTCCGATCACCGCCCGCCGGGCACGCTCTTTTTTCGGTTTGGGCTGGTATACCACATATCCCGTTCGACGATAGGTGATGTGTTCTTTTACCCATCTCACCAGGTGCCCATACAGCAGCCAAAACAGAATGAAAATGAGAGGTTCAGCGATCATGAGTACGATACTCCATGGTTTACTTAAAGGCAGTTTTATCATCACATAACTGTAGCCGGCTAATCCTCCAAAAAGCAATCCCATTGCCAAATCCATCATCCCTTCCACCCACCAGTAACTGTATGTCTTGCGTATGATCTGTTTGATCCTGTCGTCCATATATCCTCACAAACTAGTTTGTATTACAAACTTGATAATCAAATTATAATGTCAGGTGTCAAGTTTTGTCAAGAAATGTCAACAAGATGGAGCAAGGAGGAAGAACGATCATGTCCATTAAAAAGAAACTGGTCTGGTCATGTGTCTATGGCATAGGCATGGCACTGCTGGAAGCGGTGGTGGTGGTGTATCTGCGCAAGCTATATTACCCGCAGGGATTTTTCTTTCCATTGAAAAGCATGGACTGGAACATCTATCAGATCGAGGTGCTGCGCGAAGCCGGCACGCTCTTGATGCTGGTCTGCGTCAGCGCACTGGCAGCCGAGACCTTCACCACCTGGTTTGCTTTCTTCCTGTTTAACTTCGCGGTGTGGGATATCTTCTATTATGTGTGGTTGAAAGTGCTGCTGAATTGGCCGGCACACCTGATGGAATGGGATATCCTGTTCCTGATCCCTATCACCTGGGACGGTCCGGTGCTTTGCCCGCTGTTATGTTCACTGGCGATGATCGTGCTGGCAGGTGTCATCCTGACCTACTACAAGCGCGGGCTGCAGGTGCGCTTGAAGTACTATGAATGGTCGTTGCTGCTAGGCGGAGCGCTGCTGGTGTTCATCAGCTTCATCTGGAACTACACCAGCCTGATGCTCAGCCATGGTTTTCTCGACCAGCTCAGCGCCCTGCGCAATAACGCTGCGGTGCAGCAGGTCATAGAACAGTATCAGCCGCAGTCCTTCCAGTGGGGCTATTTCCTGGCGGGCTTTACGATCATTCTCGTCTCCATAGGTCTGCTGGCAAGACGCTTACGAAAAGAGTTCAAAACATCACATACATAAAAAAGCAGCCGGCTGCCTTTTTATCAGCATAGGAATGCAGATGCCATCAATGGGTATTGATGTACTGGATGGCGTCATTCAGCACCACGTCCTGCGATGAGCTCAGACTATCCCGGGTGATCGGAACGGTCACATCCGGGATCACCCCCTGCCCCTCCAGCAACACCGTGCCATCCTCTTTGATAAAACGTCCGGTTGGGATGGTAAGCGTCATAGCTCCGGGCAATACGAATTCCCCGCGCGCCACTTCGGCTTCCATGCCGGCGGTGGGGTGCTGCCCCATCACCACCACACCGGGCACCTGACTGAATCCGTACGCCTCCAATTCGCAGGCACTGGCACAGTACTGGTCGACCAGCAGGATGATATGGTCAAAGCTGTACTGTTCTTCATTGGGGAAGACCTTATCGAAGGTGCCTTCCGGTTCGAACTGCCCGGTCTTTTCGCTGTAGTATTCAAGCTGCCCGATCGGGATATCCTGATCATAGAGGAATCCAGCCAGCCCCAGGTTGGTGCCGCCGCCGTTGACCCGCATATCGATGATCAGATCGGTGGCGCCATAAGCGGTGAAGGTCTTCAAAGCATGCTGGAAAAGACGGATGATCAAACCGATATCATCACTGTTGGAGTTGATCTGGATATATCCGATAGTGTCATTCAGCATATCAAATTGCACCGGCATCACCGAAGAGAAATAAGATGCCCACCCGGAATCCACCGAGATGAAACTATATGGATCATAGAACGCGGTGAGCGTGATCTGATTGGTCTGCCCATCCACATTGCTGAACTTGACCGTCATCTTTTCCCCTTCCGGTGCGCGAAAAGCGCTGGTAACCTGATCGTAGCGATATAAATGATCGGACGAGGTGGGGAAGAATGGTGCGCTGGCAGCGATCCATTGGGAGACATCCATGCCATTGACGGTCAGCACCTGGGATCCGACCTGCATACCGGCCGTTTCAGCCTCACTGCCCTGTGTGACATACACGACGATCGTCTCCCCCGCATCGGTTTCATTCACTGCAAAACCATATCCCGGAAAGACATTTTCATACAGGTAGTTCCAGTAATTATCGTTGCCGTCAAAATAAACATGCCCATCGTTAAAGCCGAGCGTGAATTCACGCAACGCCAGGAAAAAGGCATAGGAATCACGATCCTGCTGGGCCTGCTGCACGAGTGGCATGACCCTAGCATACAATGCCTGCCAGTCGGGTTCTTTTCCTGCGATGCCGTTGAAAGCATATTCCACACTGATCACGTCGTACAGCTTCTGAAAAGCATCGGTATAGGAAAGGTCGGAATAATCTTTAAGCGCCACGTCGCTTGGCTCGTACAATTCCACATCCGACACCGGATCGTGGTCGTCCTGAAAAGGATCCGCATCCAGGTCAACGATCGAATATCCGGCAGGAACGCTCATGAGCGGGTCGTCATCCGTGAACAGCAGTCCATCTTCTCCGAATCCGCTGGGGAACTGCTGGGCATCATCCGGTGCCCAGATCACCACTTTTCCGCCGGTTACTTCGTCATTGTTCTCGGTATCCGTGCGAACGGATGCCAGGTAAGAGGGCCATCCCCAGGTGCGATCATCCCCTTCCGAGAAGACCCCGCCGGTCAGGTTGGGGGAATAAGCTACTGCAAAGACCTGCACGCCCGTATCTTTTTTATTGTCGTGGTTCACATCGTTCAGAATACCCTCCGGAACAGCCGGCAGCGACAGGCGGTAGGTGGCGGAATTATTATCCTCATCCACGTCGACATAACCCAACACCTGCGAATCCACCGGCAACACCCATTCCCGGTCGCGCAGGATGAAACCGGTCATGTCATTCAACATGACGGCATGTTCCACATAATACGATTCAAGCACAAACTCGTTGGTGTAAGTGAATTCACCGGTGATCAAAACCGGCCCATCGGCTGCGTCCGCCAGGACAGCAGGTAGATTCACCGTGCTGCCGGAGGAAATGGGTAGAAAAGAACAGCCGGAAAAGAATAGTGCCAAACTGATCAGCACCGCAGAAATGTTTTGTTTCATACAAGATCTCCCTTGTTCAGAGCATGGTTTGATTTTAATCGAATTTCACATTAAGTACCTGCCACAGTACTCGATGGATATTTTACGGTGATGGAAACACCCTCATCACCAACACCACCGTTACTGCTCCAACCACCAGCAGTACCAGCCCAGGATAGAATTGGTCTTCCGCATCGTTTCATCTGCACGCTGACGCGCCATCAGGATCATCACCGCCCCGGTGATGCACACAGCATGGGGATCCAGGCACAACTCCGCATCACGTTCACCTCCATTCAATGCAATTTCACCATTATATGGGGAAGTGAAAGGAATAATGAATGAGTTACAAAAATTTATTAATCTATTTTCCTAACAACGCTTTCAATTTACTCTCAAAGGGAGCAAAGACATTCCTGACAACATCAGCACCCTGATCGGTACCGTGTTTATTGCTGATATTCTCGAGAATGAACTGATAAACCACATCGCCCACAAATCCCACTTTCAATGTTTGCTCATAGCTGTAGTTCTTGGGGAAAATGCCCCGCGCAAGGATGGTATTGGATGAATCGACCGAGCGCAGGTCTTTATAGGCATACACCTGATGGGTCAGGGGCTGTCCGGCATCGGCTTTAACGATGATGATCTGCTGCTGCGCATCATCCTGCAGCAGCGCGATATCCAGACGGGCGGTTTTGCTTTTTTGCTTTGCCACCAGCATAGGAGTATCATGCGTGATATGAGGAAAATGTTCTTTGACATACGTTTGAAAGATGCCGATCTTTTTACGGTTGCGCAACATCGCGATAGCATAGACTCCCATCATCAATAAGAAAACCACCACAAATATGATCACCCCGCGCAAAATGATATCCATAGTGAGACCTCCTGTTATTATTTCTTGCACCTATCCTATAATTTTTCATGCTGAATTACAACATTCTTGTAAGCTGAAGCACAGGACCACCAGAAATGAATGGGTGGTTTTTCTTTTTAGATGATCTGGAGATTCGATATGTCACAGGGAATGAGCTTTCACAAACACAGGAGATGAATAGGGATCGATGTTTGATAGTTCACGAATTTAAACGCGAAGAGCGGGCGATGGGACTCGAACCCACGAATATCAGCTTGGAAGGCTGATGCCTTACCACTTGGCGACGCCCGCTTGAATTTAAGATTTTACCCAGCAACCATCCGCAAGTCAAGGGAACGCATTCAAGAGTGTGAGTGCATATGTAAGACAGAGAAAAAACAGATCATTAAAGCGCCATCAAACAAGTTGCAATTTCATTCTTCCTCAACAAAGGTAAAAAGCTGTTCAACAGTCACCCCTAACACTTTTGCGACATCATAAGCAAGCTTGAGAGAAGGATTATATTTGCCGTTTTCAAGATGGACAATGGTTTCCCGTCTGACTCCTACCAGAGCAGCCAGAGTATCCTGAGTCATATCGTTTTTGGCTCTGTACTCTTTGATTTTGGTTACCAGTTTCATTTAATCATCACCATTCTTTTCATATCTCGATAAAGAAATGCTGAATACCAGTAGTTGAATAGCAAAATTCAAAGCAAATCCTATGCTGTAGATGAAAGAACTCTGCATCCAGAATTCTCCAACCACAACAATCGGGAAAAGAATCAATCCGGCCACAAAAGCATTTTTAGCAGCCTTATTCACATTCAGTTTAAACCTCTCATCTGGTAGAATTCTTGAAAACCCAAAAAATCCAAAGAAACCAAAGAAACCAAAAAATCCTATATTTCGGGTTACCAAACCTAATAACCCCAATAGACCAAGTAAACCCCACAGACTCATTTTATTTTGTCTTTTGTCTTTCATCGGTCGCTCTCCATTGTTATATATTTCTAACATTTTGTTATAATTATATAACCTTTATAAGGTTTTATCAAGAATGCAAAGGATGTTTCTGTGATTCGCCATATTTTCCGCCAGCAAAACCAGGTTATGCAAGAAAGGGCTGATTCGGCTACAATTAGCAACGACCATCAATTAAGTTAAGGTTTTCTCCATGCGCATCAGAGAATTTTTCGAGCAGCTCGGTTTCCGCAATCATCTTCTACGGGATTACTTTTTCATCTTATTCGGTTCCGCCGTGCAGGCACTGGCAATGCGTCTGTTCCTGATCCCCGCGCAACTGGTCAGCGGTGGGGTGAGCGGGGCAGCCCAGATCATCAATTCTTTCAGCGGCTTCCCCATCGGGTTGATGGTCATCATCGGCAACCTGCCGCTCTACCTGATCGGCTGGCGCCATCTGGGTGGACTGAAATTCGCGCTGCGCACCCTGTTTGCGGTGCTGGCTTTTTCATTGCTCACCGATCTGCTGCCCATCTTCATCCCCATCCAGCGTATCACCACCGATATGCTGTTGAACACCCTTTATGGCGGTGTGTTGCTGGGTGCCGGGTTAGGTCTGGTTTATCGCGGGCGCGGCACCAGCGGCGGCTCCGACATTCTGGGGCGTATCCTGAATTTCCGTTTCGGCTTTTCCATTTCCGCCGCCTACATGTTGACCGACTCCCTGGTGGTGCTGGCAAGTGGCTTTGCCTTCGGTTGGGAAAAAGCCCTGTATGGTCTGATCGTCATCTATGTCAGCGGGTTGGTCGCCGAGGTCGTCTCCGAAGGCTCCAGCGTGGTACGCACTGCCCTGATCATCTCAGACCAATCCGGTGCCATCGCCGCACAGATCATGCAGCAGATGGAACGCGGTGTGACTTATTTAAACGGCAAAGGGGCTTTCACCGGCACTTCCCGCGATATCATCTACTGTGTGATCTCCCGCCCGGAGGTAAGCATTCTGAAAGGCATCATCAGTGAGATCGATCCGGATGCGTTTGTGGTGATCGGGCAGGCCAACGAAGCCTTAGGCGAAGGGTTCAGACCACTGACCCGTAATTAGATTTTGTGTGTGAAATTCAAGACTGCTGCCACTGCCAGCGCGATCTGCGCCAGGTGATAGGTCACGCGCACCCAGAAACGCGCCTTGGGAAAGGGATGCACGAATTCGCGGTACGCCAGCATGGTATCCGAACTGAAGAAAAGCACACCGCCTGCCGCCGCCAGTTGGGCAGCCAGCGGTCTCCAATCAGAGCGGAATAAGGTCGAGAGCGCCAGAAAAACCATGCTGCTGATGACCAGCATATAAATGACCACCGGTAAACGCAATCTCCGCGCAGAAGATTCTGCGTGCATATTACGCAGGATGGGGGGCGCTACCAGTCCTATCACACACATGATCACCAGAGCGATCAACCCATGCGGAAAACGAAATTGGGCCGGGTTGAGCCATAATCCGACAATATAAGCCCCATGCCCCAACAAGAACGCCACCAACCCCGTAAAGAAAAACCGTTTGGGCAATAATAAGAAGATATCCCCCAGCAATCCAAAAAAGAGCGCCAGCCAGAACCATAGCAGCTTACCTGAAAGACCGGCAGTTAAAGAAAACCAAGCCAGCAGCGCGATGAGCGTAGCCGGTTTGGTAAAGCGGTTGAGTTTTTCATTCTCGGTCCAAACCGCGACCCAATCCAGCAACGCAATGAGCAGTACCAGTCCTAACCACCCTGTGATCATCAGTCCTCCACATCGTCATATCCCATACGGCGCAGAAACACGGAATTATTACGCCAGTTTTCGCTCACCTTGACCCGCAATTGCAGGTAGATTTTCCTTGCGCTCATTTCCTCGATAGATTTGCGCGCCAGTCTGCCGATATTCTTCAACATCAAGCCCCCTTTGCCGATCACAATACCCTTTTGTGATTCTTTTTCCACGAAAATAGTGGCGGCAATAAAGGCTCCGCCGTTCTCCCTCTCGGTGAATTCATCCACTCTGATGGCGATGGAATGGGGAACCTCCTGTTGCAAGAACATCAAGGCCGCTTCCCTGATAAGATCTGCCGCGATCTGGCGCTCGTAATAATCGGTGATCTGCTCCGGTGGATAAAATGCATTCCCCTCAGGCAATAATTCCTTCAATAAGGTGACAAGTTCATCCAATCCCTTTTCTTGACGGGCTGAAAAAGCGATCTGCCTGCCGCCCGGGAGGAGTTCATCGAAATCACGCATTTTCTGGTCGAACTCATCCGGTTTTAGCTTATCGATCTTGTTCAATCCCATCACCACCAAGGGAAGATCACGGGTGGTCTTGAGCATTTCCGCGATCAAAAGGTCTTCGGCATCCGGCGCCTGGCTGGCATCCATCAGCCACAGGATGATATCGGCATCCTGCAGGGTATCCTGCACGATGGCATTCATCGCTTTGCCCAATTTATGATGCGCGTTGTGAAATCCGGGAGTATCCATGAAGATGATCTGTGCTTCTTCGTCACTGAGGATAGCCAACTGGCGGGCGCGGGTGGTTTGTGGTTTGGGTGAGACAGCCGCCACTTTTTGTCCCAATAGTGCATTGATAAGGGTCGATTTACCCACGTTCGGACGTCCCAGCACTGCCACGAAGCCGGAACGAAAGTTTTCATTAATTGGATTCTCCATGAGGTTCATTATACGTTACAGCAATCGGTTCTCCGCGATCTGATGCCCTTCCAATTGCAGTAACCAGGTCTTGGTCTTCAACCCATCGGGCGCAGAAAAACCGTGCAGATGCCCATCATGCCCGATGACACGGTGACACGGCACAATTAACGCGATGGGATTCGCTCCCAACGCCTGCCCCACTGCTCTGGCTGCGCCGGGTTTGCCCACCGCCGCCGCCACTTCACCATAGGAGCATACGCTCCCAAAGGGAATGCGCATGGATGCCTCATAAACAGACCTGTAAAAAGGGGATATCCCCGTCCAATCGATCGGTAGGTCAAACTGTTTGAGCCGACCCTGTAGATAGGCATTCACCTGGTTGATCGCACCAGCCAGGATGGATGCCGCGTGCCCGTCTTCACAATCCCCTCTTTCAAGCAATCGTTGTTCGAATAAACCCAGAGGAGTAAAGTTACAGCGAGACACACCTCTACCAGTCGTCAAGATCATGATGGAACCGATATTTTCATTCTCAATGTAAGCCATACAAAAATTTTCAGCGCGCTCTTTCATCGTGAAATGATGATCCGAAAGATATCGTACTGCCCTCCTTCTCTTTTGGATCTGCCCCTTCATGTATAGTATAACGGAAAGAAGGATCCTTTTTCCTTAAATTACCGCAAGAGCGTAGGGTAAGCGTAGGGTAGAAGTTGGGTAAGCGTCAAGCAAAAAATAACGCCTTCCACTATTATAGTTGCAAGGGCGACTTCTCTTCTTCTCCTCCTTATAAGAGGGCCGGGGCTGATATCACCGGCTCTCTTTCAATTTAAATCAAATGGCAGATATCAATTCGTGATACACTTTCCCTGCACAGCAATATTTCAGGAGGAAGCCATGAGCCCATCACCTAAAACCCATCCCATTGAGATCAGCGGTGTAAAAAGAGACTTGCGACTTTTCGAGGTCAAACCAGGTCTTAAAATTGCCATCCTTAATATTTTGGGGGATACCGAACTGGTGCAAGCCAGCGCCAGAGAACTGGCAAAGAAAATGGATCCGGCAACCTATGACGTCCTGGTAACGGCTGAAAGCAAGAGTATTCCACTGGCTCATCAATTGGCGCTCGAAACCCATAAGCCGTATGTGGTCTTGCGCAAAGACTATAAGATCTACATGGGGGATGCCATCAAGGCAGAGACGCTTTCTATCACTACGGGGAAACCGCAGACCCTCATCCTGGACGAAAAAGACCGCGTTCTAATAAAAGGAAACAAAGTTGCCATCGTGGATGATGTCATCAGCACCGGGTCTACCCTGGAAGGTATGCGCGCCATCATTGAAAAAGCGGGAGGAATCATCACCCTGCAAGCAGCCATCTTCACGGAGGGTGATCCGCAGCACTGGAAAGATATCATCGCATTGGGGAACCTCCCAGTCTTCACGGACTAAATATAAAAGCGGTCAATGCGAGTTGACCGTTTCTTCATTTTTCTCAACATAAGCACCGCGATCCGCCTGGCAAAGGTAGGTTTCCAATTCGATGGAGAATTTTTTCTTGTAAGATTCCTTCAATTGTTCACAAAATGACTGTACCCTTGATTTAAGCACCAGATTGACCGTGCAGCCACCGAATCCGGCTCCCGTCAAACGCGCACCCACACAACCCTGTAAGGTATAAGCCGTTTCGACCAGAAAATCCAATTCCGGAGTGCTCACTTCATATAGGTCCCGCAAAGAATAGTGCCCGGCTTTCATCAGTGCTCCAAGGTGGGTACTATCATCTTCCATCAGGCTAATGGCAGCTTGTTGAACACGATCGATCTCTTCAATAACGTGTCGGGCACGCTTTGCCAGCAGCGGGTCGATCAATGCGGAGTACTGGCTGAATTCCGGAAGACTGATATCACGCAAAGCATGGATATTGGGGTCATGTTTTCCAAGTTCCAAGACAGCCTGCCGGCACTCCTGCTGGCGCTGATTATAGGCAGATCTCGCTAATTCACGTTTTTTACCCGTATTGGCGATCACCAGCACCGTATCCAGCGGCATGGGAATGGGCTGCCATTCCAGAGTGCGGGTATCGAAATACAACGCGTAGCGTGCCACACCATGCAACACGGCAAACTGGTCCATCAGACCACAATCCACACCAATGTAATGATTTTCCGCTTGCTGGCAAAGCTGCGCCATTTGCATGCGCTCCATACCCCAGCCATTCATATTCTGGAATGCCAGTGCGAAGGCACACTCAATAGCAGCCGAACTGCTCAATCCGGCGCGCATGGGCAGATCCGAAGCGATGACCGCCTGTATGCCCTTCAGCGGATATGCCTGCGCGCGCAGCACCCACGCGACCGCTGCCGGATAGAGACTCCATAACGGAAGTGGATTCCCGTTAACGTCAATTTTTGCATCCAGATCATCCAGAGAAATTTCTACCGATTCTTCCAAATTGCAAGTGGAGATCTTCAAGAGCGGTTCGGGAATGGATTTGAGTGCCAACCATACCCGTTTATTGATCGCCACCGGCATGACCACCCCCTGGTTGTAATCAACATGTTCACCGATCAGATTGACCCTTCCGGGAGCAGTGACCAACAGGTCAGCATACGGAAGTTCAGAAAGTGCTGCGAGGCGGGGAGAAACCGTGGATACCATCAGGAAATACTCATGACAATGAATGAACTATGAAGAATAGCTTGAAAAACGGCGTAGCGCTTCTTGCTTTAAAGGAATGCTGCTGGATAGATCATAATTCCATTTGCCTTCCTTCCGTTTGTTGAGCCATTCTTTACGGGTCAACAGGACGTCTATCAAGAAGTCGCTCAATCCTTCGCTGTCTTCTTTTTCCACCAGGCGCTGCAAACGCTGTAGAACCTGAATATATTTTTCGAGCACCGGCAGGAGGTTCTGGCGATTTTGCATGATGCTGATCCCATAATCCTCTGCTTCATTGACCAATTCCAGTGGTTTCAGCGCCAGGTTATAGATACTGCCTGCCAGCCGCTGGGTATCATCCCAACCCGGCTGCAGCATAGTCGAACCAGCCAACGCGGCAGCCACGACCTGTGGCAACAAAACGACATTAGCAATCAAACCATCCAGCTCACCGGGATCCGCAAAATAAGGTGTGCCACCCAACAACACCGCAAAATCTACCACCACGGCAATCACTTCGCGACGAGTTTTGGCATCACCTGCGATGAAGATCGGGCTCTTCTCAAACAGATCGGCACGGGCTTGTTTCGGATCTTTCAAGACATCATCCAGGCTGTCATAATTCAACGCCGGGATCATATTGATAAAATGGATCGTTTCGGGCAACAATTCCTGTGCCCAACGGACAGATGCGGAAGCCAGCGGCGCCAGGTTGATGATGATGCTATCGTTCTTCATCTTGGGCGCAATAGAAACAAAAACCGTTCGCAGGCGATCGACCGGGATATCCAGAGCAACGATATCCGCTTGACTGACCGCCTTATCGATATTGGAAGCATATTCGTCAAATGCTTTGGCTTTCCTGGCGATCTTGACCAATTCCTTATCTTCGTCGAATCCGACCCGGGTTATACCCTTTTTCTCACCCGGTAATGACAAACCGATTGAGATACCCGTTTTTCCCAACCCTAATGTGGTGATCCTGGTTGTCATATTACACTCCTAACAAGAATTTTGCGATACCGGTCATAGCCGGTTGGAGGATCTGATTGATGATATTAAATCCTGAAAATTGACCGATCAAAATGAGCCCTAACAGGATAAATGAACCGTATGGGCGCAGTTTTTCATAGGTCATAGCCGCCTTTGCCGGCAGCAAGAAAGCCAATACCTCCTCACCATCCAATGGGGGGATGGGGATCAAATTGAAAAGCATCAGCCCGAGGTTGATATACATGAAATAAAGCAAGAACTCAAAGAGACTGGGCAGTAACGAACTGGATGTCACCACCGGTTGCACCAATGCAAAACGCAATGGGATGGCAGTGACCACCGCCAGTATGAAGTTGGATAACGGTCCTGAAAGCGCCACCGCCATAAGGGCAGCCGGATGCTTGCGTTTGAGTGTATAGGGATTGACCGGGACCGGCTTCGCCCATCCAAAACCTACCAAAAGCAGCATCAAGCTGCCGAGCGGATCAAGGTGTTTGAGGGGGTTGAGGGTCAGCCTGCCTGCCCAACGGGGGGTTTCATCGCCGAACTTTACTGCCATCCAGGCATGTGAATACTCGTGAAATGTGAGCGATATGACCAATGCCAAAAGACGAGGGATCAAAACTGCCGGAGATATATTGAAAATATTCATAGTGGATTTCTCACTGGTGAGGCGATTATATCATGCGATATAATGCTGGCATGTTGTTTGATCTGGAAAAAGGCGACATCATCCGCATGCGGAAAAATCACCCCTGCGGTGGCAACACATGGGTCGTCACACGATTGGGCGCAGATATCGGCTTAGAATGCCTGACCTGCGGTCATCGCATCATGCTCACCCGCCGTGAGCTTCAAAAAAAGATGAAAGAAAACCTCCGCAAAGCTACTCCCGATCAAGATAACGCGTAAACCACCTTACCACAGACAGCAAGGGATCAAGAAATGCCCATACTCGATGAAAGTACGCTCGAATTTCTCAGCCGCAGCCCCGATCAGACCCGCCGGGTGGGAGCACGCCTTGGCACCCTGCTAAAGACCGGGCACGTGCTGTGTTTACAGGGCGATTTGGGCACCGGCAAGACCACATTGGTACAGGGCATCGCACAGGGTTGGGGTTCTCCCGATCCGGTCACCAGCCCCACCTTCGTTCTCATCAATAACTACCGCCGCATGGATGGCAACCAGATATCGCATCTGGATGCTTACCGCCTGGCAAACGCCCTGGAAGCCGAAAACCTGGATATCGACTACCTGCTTGAGAACGGACCGCTGATCGTGGAATGGCCCAAGCGCATTCTAAGCGCCCTTCCCGATTCCTGTCTGTGGATCGAGCTGAGCTATCTGACCGAACTGCAGCGCATGCTGCTGATCAAGCCGATTGGCGCCGAATATAAGAATATCGTCTTACAATTAAGAAAACAAATTTTTACGGATTTGACATGATCCTAGCAATTGATACCTCCACCCAATGGCTGAGCCTTGCCCTATACGATACTGAAAACGAGGTGTTCCCTTTCGAAAAGACCTGGCGTTCGACCCGCCGCCATACCATCGAACTGGCTCCGGCTGTTGCTGAGATCTTACATGCCGGAGGAATAACCGCGAACGACCTGCAAGCCATCGCCATAGCGACCGGACCGGGTTCCTTCACCAGCCTGCGCATTGGACTGGCATTTGCCAAGGGCATGGCGCTGGCAAACCATGCTGCCCTGGTCGGTGTGCCCAGTCTGGATATTCTGGCTTTTTCCATCCCCCCAGCGGCCATGCCTCTGATCTGCGTCTTGCAAGCGGGGCGTAATAAACTGGCAGCCTGCCGCTATCAATATGAGGAGGGGTGGACCAGTCACAGCCAGATCTTTGTAACCTCTCCACAACAGTTGAGCGAAGAGATTGAGACAGACACATTGATCTGTGGCGAAATGAACGCCGAAGAACGACGCCTGGTCGGAAGAAAATGGAAAAAAGCACATGTTTATCCCCCATCTTTAAGTGTTCGCCGCGCTTCATACCTGGCTGAGATCGCAGCACAAAAACTGGCTGCCGGGCAAGAAGATGATCCAATGACCCTGGCGCCTATTTACCTGCACACCGCCGATCCGATCCCCAACCTCGATTGAACCCTGCTGAACAAACCAGCAGAACAAAGTAAAATTACGCTAAGTAGAAAGGATTAACCGTGATCGCTGAAAACACCTTGGATGAAATTCGAGTCGAAATCGCACAATGCCAGCGCTGCCCGCTGGCTGCAGGTAGAAAAAACACCGTTCCGGGCGAGGGACCGATCGATGCGGAAATCATGTTCATCGGAGAAGGACCGGGATACTATGAAAATGAACAGGGTCTTCCTTTTGTCGGTCAGGCTGGTAAATTCCTGGATGAACTGCTGGCAAGTGCAAATTTGAAACGAGAAGCTGTTTTCATCACCAATGTGGTCAAATGCCGCCCTCCCGGCAATCGCGATCCGATGCCGGAAGAACTAGAAGCCTGTGCCTCTTATCTTGACCGGCAAATTTCTGCTATCAATCCCAAGGTGATCGTCACCCTCGGCAGGCATTCCATGGGAAAATATTTCACCAACGCCAAGATCAGCCTGATCCACGGTAAAGCGACCTGGGTAAAAGGTCGTCTGATCGTCGCCATGTATCATCCTGCTGCCGGGCTACACCAACCCAATTTGAAACCCACCATCATGGCTGATTTTAGAAAATTGCCAGATATGATCCTGCAAGCAAAGAAATCAGAAGAGATTCAAAAAACAGCCCAACAGAATGACGAAGAAACCCAACACGAAGATCCTACCCAACTGAGTTTCTTCTAGAAGAGGAAAAATGAACTACGTTAAAGAACTGGTCACCAAGTTTGAGAATAAAAGCGCGCGTATCGGGGTATTAGGGCTCGGTTATGTGGGCTTGCCTCTGGCAGTTGTTTTTGCACAGGCTGGTTTCGAAGTCACCGGCATTGATCCGATCGAATCCAAGATAAAAAGTCTGGAGCAGGGAAAAAGCTATGTGCTAGATGTGCCGGATGAAACCATCCAAATTTTGACTTCCACCGGAAAACTGAAAGCCACCAGTGATTTTGCAGTTCTTAAAGACCTGGATGCAGTCAGCATTTGTGTTCCCACGCCATTGCGTAAGACCGGTGATCCCGATCTTTCCTTCATATTTTCCGTAGCGGATTCATTGAAGAAATATGTTCACCCCGGTATGGCAGTAGTGTTGGAATCCACCACCTACCCCGGCACCACACGTGAATTGATCCTCTCCAAACTTACTGAAGATAATACCCTCAAGGTGGGGGAAGACCTGTTTCTGGCATTTTCACCGGAAAGAGTCGATCCCGGGCGCATTGATTACACCACCCGCAACACGCCTAAAGTCATCGGCGGTATCACCCCCGCCTGTCTGGAAGTCACCAGCAGTTGGTACGGGCAAGCGTTGGAAAAGGTCATCCCGGTCTCATCAGCGGAAGTGGCGGAAATGGCAAAGCTATTGGAAAACACTTTCCGCATGATCAACATCGGATTGGTAAATGAGATGGCAATCATGTGCGATCGTTTGGGGGTGGATATTTGGGAGGTGATCGAAGCAGCTTCCACCAAACCATTCGGGTTCATGAAATTCCAACCCGGACCGGGATTGGGGGGGCATTGCATTCCGATTGATCCACTCTACCTGTCCTGGAAATTGAAGACGCTCAATTACTCCACGCGCTTCATCAATCTGGCTTCTGAGATCAACACCGGTATGCCGCGCTTCACGGTCACCAAAATACAAGACGCTCTAAATACCCATAAAAAACCCATCAACGGCAGCAAGATTCTGGTGCTGGGTGTGGCTTACAAACCCGATATTGATGATCTGCGTGAATCACCGGCACTGGATATCATCCATTTGCTGCAAGAAAAAGGCGCACAGGTGCAGTATCACGATCCGTTCATCCCCTCCATCAATCATGATGAACTGCGCATGCAATCGGTAGCAGATTTTGACAAAGCAGTGAAGGAAGCCGATTGTGTGGTGATCGTCACCAACCACAGTTTGTACGATTACACCAGTATCATGCGCGATGCCAAGCTGGTATTTGATGCGCGCAACGCCACCGGAGATGCCGGTAAAGACAACCCGAAAGTAGTGAAATTGTAATGAGTAATTATTTCGTAACCGGTGCAGCGGGTTTCATCGCCTCAAAAGTGTGTGAATTCTTACTACGCGACGGTCATGCCGTGATCGGGATCGATAATTTCGATCCGGTTTATGACCTGCGCTTGAAGGACTGGCGGTTAGATAGACTGCTGGATTTTCCCAACTTCAGCTTTCACAAAAAAGATATCTGCGATCTTCAATCGCTCAAAGATATTTTCGCATCCTCTCCCAAAGTGGATGGGGTCATCAATCTGGCAGCCAAAGCCGGCGTGCGGGACTCAGTGCTGGATCCCTGGGCATATTACAACACCAACCTGACCGGCACGCTGAACCTGCTGGAGATCTGCAAACAACACGCCATCCCCAAATTCATCCTGGCATCCACCTCCAGCATCTATGGGGATGACGCACCTTACCCCACCCCTGAAACGGCTGATTCCAGCCACCCGCTACAACCCTACGCCGCCAGCAAAAAAGCCGCCGAGACCCTGGCTTACAGTTATCACTATCTCAGCGGGATCGACGTCACCGTGGTGCGCTATTTCACAGTATACGGACCCGCCGGGCGACCGGGAATGTCCATGTTCCGCTTTACCAAATGGATCGCGGAAGGAGAACCCGTCACCATCTTTGGCGATGGCAACCAGACACGTGGTTTCACCTATGTGGATGATATCGCGCGGGGAACCATCCAGGCTCTCAAACCGCTGGGATATGAGATCATCAATCTGGGTGGACACCAGACCATTTCCATTAATGACCTGGTCGGAATGATCGAAGCCCGTCTGGGAAAGAAAGCCGTCGTTAAATACCAACCAGCTCACCCGGCAGATATGAATGCCAGTTGGGCGGACGTAAGCAAAGCCAAACAAGTGCTCAATTGGCAACCCCAAGTATCACTGGAAGAAGGGATACCACACATCATTGACTGGTACATGCAGGAACATACCTGGGCCAGTCAGGTTTCAACAGAATGAAATCATTGAAATCAGTCTGGCAAAATTGGATCCATGATCTCACCATCGTGAAGGTCATCCGTAATTCAGGTTATCTCTTATTCAGTAACGTTTTCAGTGTCATCCAGAGTGTATTGACCGGACGACTGCTGGGGATCATGGGTTTTGGTGTCATCGGAACCATCACCACCTTCGCATCCACCCTCAATCGCCTATTCTCATTTCGCATGAACGAGTTAGTGGTGAAATATTACGGGGAAGCGATGGAAACCAACCAGAAAGAGCGGGCGGCAGCTATTGTTAAAGCATCGTTGTTCGCCGAGTCGGTGACCGCCCTGCTATCATTCGGTTTTTGCGTCATCTTTGCACCCTATGCAGCACGCACTATGGCAGATGATCCCAGTCTGGCACCCCAATTCATCCTTTATGGCACCATCATTCTGGCAAATCTGGTGATGGAAACTACCACCGGAGTATTACAGGTGAACGGGCAATTCCGCATCCAGGCGGTTATCAATTTAATCAGCAACCTGTTCACTGCCGCCATCATCGTTTGGGCATATATCATTCATGGTGGATTACTTGAGATCGTGATTGCCTACATGGCCGGTAAATTCGTGCTGGGAATCGGCACTTCCCTGATCGGTTTCAAAGAACTGAGGAAAACTCTCGGTCCGGGATGGTTCAAAACTCCCCTATCCCATCTCCCTCCCATCAAAGAGCTGACACAGTTCGCTTTCAGCACCAACATCAGCAGCACCATCATCATGCTGGTGCGTGATAACGAAGTGTTATGGATCGCTTATTTTTTGACCCCGTTGGAAGCGGGTTATGCCAAAGCAGCCCTGGCGATCATCAATTTTGTCCAGCTC
>JAAZOK010000066.1 GCA_012797815.1 Chloroflexota bacterium
AATTTTGCGCCTTTTACCGCCATTTCCTCAATGATTTGCCACGAAATCTGCGCCTCGCACCAATCCGGATTTTGCGCGATCAATTCCCGGATGCGCGGCCCCCACACGGGCATTTCCTCTTTCAGCACAGCAGCCACGATGGTCGGGTTGGTGGTCGCGCCCACCGCCCCGTTCTCGATTGCGTAGGTCAACTCCCTGGTCGAGCAGGAATCGTTCCACACATCCGTCTTGGTGGTCGATACCGTCTCGTGCAGGGGACTTTTATATTGATTACTCATCTAAAAACTCCTCTAGAAATTTACACACTAACCATAAATTGACATCCAAAAAATTCGAGCTCAAATTCCGGACCTTCACTTTTGTAAATATTTCTTCCAAAATAAAGCTGTGTTTTCCACCGCCACCCTGTCGTCGGGCAAGGGCAAAATCTCAGAGATTACTGGCCCTTGGTAACCGATATCGTTCAAGGTTTTCAGGATCTCATCGAAGTTCGTATTTCCCTGTCCCGGCGCGCGGCGTGTGTTGTCGGCTAAATGCACGTATCCCAGGCGGCTGCCCGCATCCAAAAAAGCCTGCTTCAGGCTGGCCTCCTCGATATTCATGTGAAAAGTATCCAGCAGCAGTTTGAGGGAAGGGATTTTCAATTCATTGATCAGGTCGATCCCTTCCCGGGCAGTCAAAATCCAGTTGGCTTCATAGCGATTAATGGCTTCAATCAAAATCGTCCCACCCTGTTCCTGCGCCCATTGCGCGCATTGGCGGATGGAATCCACCCCGCATTTGTATTGGCGGAGCTGTTGATCGGGGGTGCCCGCCAAACGGCCGCGCACACCCCCAATGATCACCCGATTGGCCTTCAGTTCCTTTGAAAGCAACACCATGTTCTTAATATGGTCGACCGCGTTCCTGCGCAGGGCATCATCCGGTGAACACAGGCATAGTGAATCAAACAAGCAAGCTTGCCCGGTGGCCAGCGCCGAAACTCGCTGGTCGTATTTCTCCAGCCAATCTTTCAATACCTTCGGGTCGATGTCATCAACCTTGCGCAGGCTGAGTTCAACGTACTTGAACCCATTCTCGTGCAAGGTCTGCAAGCCCTCCTCCAGCCTTCCGGTGAAGAGCACCGGGCCGAAGGCTGTCGGTCGCGGGGAAAGTGCCAATCCCGTCTGGAAAGAAAAGCTCAAAATATGCTCCTTAATTTAATTTTTAATTAACCCAGGTTCAATAAATAGCGCGGATTGTCCACGATCATCTTGCGGATATCGGCTTTCTTGAAACCATTGGCCAGCAGGATGCGCACGAAGAGTTTCATGCCTTCCACCGGTGGCACGTTCACCAGCGTTCCCAAGTCAGAAGCAATGAAACAATGCTCGGGACCAATTTTCTTGATGCATTCCATGAAATAGTTCGGATCGCACTTGGGGTTGTTGTAATTGGGAATATCGCCATACGCAAACAAACCGATATATGGCCCCATGCGGCTAATCTCGATCATCTGGTCCATGGTCATCTTTGTCACGTTCCAGTTGGGATGGGTGATCATGAAGCGCTTCACGCCCATTTTTTTGGCTTCCTCAATCACTACGAAACGCTGTTTGGTACTGGCATGGCAGGGATCCAGGATCATGTCGTTGGCTGCCACGATCTCGAAAATCTTGTAGAGTTCCGGTACGGGTTTATCATTTTCGTCCAACAACTCAATCCAGTGCGTACCCGGATCATCAATGATGCGGTTATGATGAGCGGAATCGTGGCTGGGCAGCCAAACTGTCTTTCCACCCAGGCGCGCGACCATTTCCACCGAATCGGGATTCAACCCACCCGAGAAATAATTCAGGACAATACCGCCATAAGCTCTGGCAGGTTTCTTTCCTGCATTTTTCGCATATTCCTCGACCATCATGTTGACGAAAGGCACGGTGGATGCAGTCGGGAAGGTGTGAGCTTTGAAGTTGCAGCCGCCCATTCCGGCATCCGTTGCCATCTTGGTCACCTGGAATTGATCCCAGCCGGTATCGATCAGAGGATCGGGAAAGGCATGCACGTGCATATCGAACGCGCCATCCAGAACTTCCATGACGTCGTCTTCTTTAAGCAGCCTTACGGTTGCGCCCATGGATTCGATGGTGACATACGCCCGATGAGTATCATCCTTCCATTCCTGCTCCATGGATAATTCGTAATATTCTTTTTTGGCCATATTCGTAAGTTCCTTTCAGATTATTTATTTGGATGGGGTTCAAAATCGTAATCTTCCCAGTTATCTACAACCTTTTGCCCGGTCTTTTCAAAATTAGGAACATCCGGGTAAAAACCGATCACCTCGAACGGTTCATCCCAATCATTGCGCATCCAATGGACAGCGTTCTTTGGGAGGATCATGGCAGAGCCGGGTGTCATAATATATGGAGTCCCGTCAATCCATTGGATCGCTTTTCCCCGTAAAGCAAACAGAATTTCATCGGACTCGGAGTGATAATGAGGTCCGTGGTAAGCTCCTTTGGGGAAAATAACCCGGAACAGGCACGATTTGTCTGACCCAACTGTTTCATCGGAGATGACCAAGCGTGAATCGACGCCCTGGAATCCTTCATCAAGCCCAACATCCAGAGGCTTTACCTCATCAACGTGAATCAAGTATTTATTGATCATAACCAACCTCTCAAGATTTTTTTTTAATGTATGCCGAGCAAGCGAGCGGCATTATTGCCAAGAATGTCCTGTTTATCCTCCTCGCTGAAGAAATCGAAACGCTTAACCAGCTTTTGCTGGGAAATTTCATAATAGGAAGGGTCATGAACTCCGTATAACGGCAGGTTCATATATGGCCCCTCGGTGCCCCATAACAATCTCTTGGCACCGATCAACTTATTAAGGCGCTTAACCGTATTTTCGACCAAACCGGGAAGGAGATATGTTTCCTCAATGACTTCCATGAATGTTAAATCTACCCAGATGTTGGGATTGGTATAAGCCACAGTGATAAATTCCTCCGTCCAGGGGTAACCGCCATGGCACATCACAATTCTCAGGTCAGGGAAATTGGTGGCCACATCATCCACGTATATGGGTTGGTTGTATTTCATCCATTGCCACCGCACGGCCTTGGGTCCGGTATGGATCACCACTGGTATTCCCATCTCCTGGCAGAATTTATATGTCAAAGAAAGACGGGGGTCATTGGGATAGAAGCCGGAATGAGGGTAAAGTTTCACAGCCTTCATTCCGAATTCTTTAATCGCTCTTTCTACCTTTCTTTCGGGCTGGTAGCGATTAGGGTTTATTGAAGTAAAGCCAATCAAACGAGTAGGGAAGTGATTGCAGAAAGCAGATAATTGTTCATCCGAAAAATTCGTCGGTACTGCCATGAAACGGCTGTCCCGCCATTTTGGGCAGTCACCCGGATCTGCTTGATCATTACCAAAAAGGCAGGAAATATCCACACCTCCCTTATCCATTCCGGCGATAAATTCCTCGGGAGAATAAAGTTCGTTCAATGATTTGAATTCAGGGTGGGTGTGAAAATCAATAATCATTTTTTTTACTCCATTTTAGAGATAAAATAATTTTGTTGGGGGGATACAGGATTCGTCCTGTATCCCCTCCGCTTCTTTTAAAAAATTAAGGTGCTTTTCCCTTATCGATTTATCGTTTAGGGTTTGTAGTATGAGGCGTAGGTTTCCGCCTTGGCCAGCAGTTCATCAACATTGGAAGCATCATAGAGGATCGGCTTCACTTCGGGATTTTCTGCGGTCTTGCCGGTCTGCAGGAATTCAACCAAACCCTTCACTGCAACATAGCCTTCATACCAGGGATCGGAGGATGAAGTGACCAGCATCTTGCCGTCTTTGATCGAGTGAGCAGCATCCATATTGCCATCAATGCTGCCGACTGCGATTTCTTTCTCACGCCCTGCGGCATAGATCGCTTCGATTGCGCCCAAAGCAACTTCGTCATTCACGCAGAAAACACCCTGGATTTGTCCGGGACCATACTTCTGGAGCATGTTTTCCATAACGGACATGCCTTCAGCCCTGTTAAAGTTGGCGGGCTGCAGGTCAAGCAATTTGGTATCGGCATGGTTGGCGATGGCAGCCTTGTAACCGGTATCGCGCTGCTCGGAGATCAGGTTCCCAGCCAAACCAGAAAGGATAATGTAATTACCTTTGCCCTCATTATGTTCGATGACATATTCACCAACATCGGTAGCCTGCTTGATATTGTCGAAACCGGAATAGATCGTCCGCTTGGTATTGGGAATATCCGTGCTCAATGCGGCAACCGGAATTCCAGCAGCTACGGCTTTGTTAACCTGGTCAATCACGGTGGTCTGATCGATTACGCAAATACCGATCGCATCCACTTTCATGGTGATTGCATTCTCGAAAATCGCGACCTGCTCTTCGACGTTGAACGTGTTGATGGGAGCCATCTGCTGGATATCGATCTGGATGCCTTCCGCTTTCATTTCAACAGCGGCTTTTTCAGCACCCTGGCGCATGTACACCCAGAACGGATTGAACATGTCAGGCATAATCCAGGCAAATTTATAATGGGCTTTTACAGCCACATCTGCAGCAGGTGCAGCCGCGGCAGGTGCTTCTGCTACGGTTTCAGCAGCCGCTGGCGCAGCTTCCGTGGCCGCCGCAGCCGGTTGGCAACCCATAACGAAATATGTCATGGAAAGCATTGCCACTACTAAAATGATTCTTGAGACTTTTGACATTTTGTTCTCCTCTTAAATTTCCGATTCAGGTTTATTAACAAACTGTTTCTTTCATTTACTCAACCAATTATTTTCTTCTTTAATAAATTTGCCTCCTTTCCTGCAAGCTTGTGTCTGTGATTAACCTTCATATTTCTTGGCAATACTATTCAAATAGGTGTCTCCCAACACGGCAACGATCATCACCAATCCTGTGGCAAAACCCTGCCAATACGTGGAAATACCTAACAAATTCATGGCATTCTGAAGAAGGATAATGATGATCGCACCGATCACAGTTCCTTCAATTGTTCCTACACCTCCCTCAAAAGATGTCCCGCCGATCAAAGTAGCAGCAATTGCATCCGAAGCGAAACCCTCTCCAAAATCGGATTTGGCGGAATTGATGCGGGATATATACAATTGGCTTCCGAAAGTTGCCAGGACTGCGGAAAGGATGTAAGCGATGATCAAAATCCGCTCTATCTGGATGCCTGATACTCGACTTGCATCCGGATTCGAACCGATGGCATAGATCTTTCTTCCAAAGGTTGTGTTTTTTAACAGAATGCGGATAATCAAATAAACAGCCATGGCAATAAAGATGATCACCGGAATACCCAGGATTCTGCCGACACCAAGGAAATGGAAACTGTCGGAGAAGCCGGAGATCACTCGTCCGCGCACCCATAACACGGTCAATCCCTTGAATAAAAGATACGTGCCAAAAGTGGTTACAAATGGGGGGAGTTTGATCTTTGTGATGACAAAACCATTCACAAAACCCATGCCCATGCCCATGAGCAACCCCAAAGGCATTGCAAAGTAAAAAGGTACCTTGTTATCTACCATGATGGTCGCCATGATCACGCCGGTCAAGGAAGCCACGCTGTCCATGGAAAGATCGATCCCACGTGCGAGGATTACAATAGTCTGTCCGGCGCCAATAATGAAGATGGGAGCAGCTTGCCTCAGGATGTTTAAGAGATTGCTGACCGTAAAAAAAGAAGGGCTCAAGATCGCCATAACCGCCATCATGATCACCAACACAGCCACACGGCTGAACATACTCAGGAGCCTGGACTTAGTCAGTCTCTGGTTGGAAGCTGTGTTAATTTGACCGTTCACCATGAGTCTCTCCTCGATAAGCAAATTGAGCCAAAATTACCCCAAGCACTAAGGTCAAACCGACAATCGCTGATGTCAATTCACTGGAAAATCCGAGCAGGGTTAATCCATTCTGGATAATAGTAATAACCAGCGCCCCCAGTACAGCACCGACCAGATTCCCTCTTCCACCCGTGATGGGAGTACCGCCAATCACGACAGCCGCAACTGCATAGAATTGGGTATCCTGGCCAATCAGGGCATTGCCGGTATTCACACGGCTTGCAAGGACAACGCCCGCGATACCTGCCAATGTTGCGCTCAGTACGTACACTAGCGTTTTATACAGATCAACGTTGATACCCATCCACCTTGCGCCGTTCGAATCGATGCCGATGGAGAAAATGTAACGGCCAAAAACGGAACGGTTCATGAGGAACAACACGAAAATGAAAAGCACGAGGGAGATCCAGAATGGTATCGGTATAAAAAGGAAATATCCTGCATTGATCATCGAAAATGTCTGGCTCTCGATGTGAAGCGATCCGCCCTGCGTGAATCCCAGAGAAATGCTGCGAATCATGAAAAGCATACCGAAAGTCACGATGAACGGAAATACTTTTCCTTTCGAAATAACCAGGCCGGATATCATTCCGAAGAAAGAACATACGAGAACACCAATTACGATTGCCAGGAACCAGTTCATTCCATTTTTCACCAGGTATGCCACCAGGACACCGGATAATCCCACAAGTGAACCTACAGATAGATCAATCCCACCACTGGTGATGGCAGCCATCATACCAAGGGAGACAATAGTCAGTACTGTGCTCTGTCGGATAATGTTGTAAATATTATCCGGGTGAGCAAAACGTGGGCTGATAAATGAAAATATGACGATAAGAAGAAGCAAGACCCAGGTAATCCCAGGCATTCTCTTGAGAAATCCCAACTTAGGCTGCATTGATTGCCTCCTCAGAACCGAAAGCGCAAGCGATGATCTTTTCAGCCGACATCTTTTTGCGGTCAAATTCTCCGGTGATCTTTCCTCTGCACATTACATAGATGCGGTCGCTGATTCCCATGATTTCAGGCAATTCCGAGGAAATCACAAGGATCGCATTGCCAGCCTTTGCCAAGTCATTGATCATGCGGTAAATCTCGACTTTTGCTCCAATATCGATACCGCGGGTGGGTTCATCCAAGATCAGGATGGAAGTTCCAACGCAAAGCCATTGGGCTAAAACCACTTTTTGCTGGGTCCCACCGCTCAGAAACATCGCCAAACGGGAAGTTGAAGGGGTGGCAATGGAGAGCTCCTTTACATACCGTGCCGCTATACTTTCCTCCTGCCGGGAGAAGACAAAACCGGATCTGAACAGCTTATCCAATGATGCCCGGATAACATTTTCTTTCAGGGGCAATCCCAGGCAAAGTCCTTCTTTCTTTCTATCTTCGGGGACGAAACCAATACCCTTCTCCACAACACGTTTTGGGGTGAGATGTTTAACTTCCTCGTTTCGCAGGAATATCGAACCGGAATCTAGGGGTTCCATGCCGAACGCAATCCGCATGGTTTCCGTCCTCCCGGCTCCCACCAATCCGTATAGCCCCACCACTTCGCCTTCGTGGATATTCAGGTTGATATCCTGGCAGATGCCCTTGCGGGAAAGATGTTCCAGACGGAGGGCTTCCGCTTTGATCTGCGCGGGCTCTTTGGGATACATTTCCTTAATATCACGGGCTACCATCATTTGGATCGCGTTTTGCAGATTGATCTCCTTGATGCCCTTGGTGGCAATGAGTTTGCCATCCCTTAGAATGGTGATGCGGTCGCCGACCTCAAACAACTCTTCCAAACGATGGGAAATATAGATGATGCCGACTCCGGATGCTTTCTGCTGCTTCAGGATTTCGAACATCAATTCAGTTTCTCCCCGGGTCAGGGATGAAGTCGGTTCATCCAGGATAAGAATCCTGGGATTGAACGAAAGCGCGCGCGCAAAGGAAACCATCTGCTGCTGGCCTATGCTGAGGTTCTCAACCAAAGCAGCCGGGTCGATTTTTATTTTTAGGTCATTTAGCAGTTTTCGGGCTGCCTTTACTTCTCCATCCACATCCAGGTAAAGACCTGCTTTATAGATCTCATGGTTGATGAAAATGTTTTGGGCAACGGTCAATGTCGGGATCAGATTACATTCCTGAAAGACGATCGAAATACCCAATTTTTGCGCCGCGGAGGTGTTATGGAAACGTTTTTCCTCGCCGTTGACCAGGATCGAGCCCTTCTCCAACGGGTAAACGCCTGCCAGAATCTTTACCAGTGTCGATTTCCCGGCGCCGTTTTCGCCGATCAACACATGGGTTTCTCCGCAGAAGAGATCGAAATCCACATCATCCAAAGCCCGCACGCCGGGGAAATTCTTGGTGATATGGCACATCTCCACTAATTTCTCATTTTTCATCAATTGATTCCTCCTCAATTCCCTTCCCTGGATACACTCTTCGACTAAGGCGTGAAGACCACTTTCAAAGCATCCTCATCAAAGGATTTTTCCATGGCCTCCTGGGCCTGGTCCAGTTTGAAGCGGTGCGTGATGAGTTTTTCAATAGGGAATCGATCACGGTTGCGCCACATCATGTCGAAAGCGGCATAGTAACCGTCGTGCGGATGGTTGGTGTTGCCATAGATCAGCACGTTCTTGGCGGCAATGTGGCGATGCACATTGAGGGATACTTCGCCGGTATCCGCAAAGTTGCCGGT
>JAAZOK010000069.1 GCA_012797815.1 Chloroflexota bacterium
ATCAAAACGTTTGAACAGCCAGCTCGCTCAAGCGCAGGAGCGATGATTTGCTCAAAAAATCCCAGATTAAGCGTATAAGTTAAAAAGACAGCGCCTGAAAAACCTCCGGTTTTTACTGCCGATTCATCTTCTATAAATGATTTAAGATTAATCGGCATTTCTAAACCCCTCTAATATTTTTTCGCGATAAACTTCACCTTCTGACGACAGTGATAAAAGTCCCAGGTCACCTTGTAGGATTAGCCCAAGATCAACCAACATCGTAATACAGTTGTTCAATCGATTCCCAGCTAAGCGAATTGGTTCTTGGTATGGGGTTTTCCCTGTAGGCCAGTGAAATACTCCATCTTCGTAATAAAACTTGAAAGTGTCATATTCCTGGTAACGGAACTTCTCTAAAGCGATCATTTCATGTTGTTCAAAAATGTACTCTTGATATATCCAGGGCACCCATTCCATTACTGACCATTTTAAATCTTTAAGTTTTCCATCCATGGAATGGAAATAGTCAACTAAAGGTAGGCGAGGTTTATCCGCCATTTCTTTCCAGATTGGATCCTGGTTGTGGTATTCGGGATAATAACGCAGAAAAAGTTGAAGAAGTATCCGGATGCCAGTTTTGAAAAGGATAACAGGATTGATTTGGTTGCGGGACGCGTTAACATACAAAGAATACTCATCCAGGCCAGATCCCATACCAAAATCTTTTTTGGCACGGCTCAACAGGGTGCCATAATCACCTGATAATCCAGCTACTGCGCAAAATTTTTCAGCAAGTTGCGGTACAGAAAGATTCCACTCAGACTCAATTAATTGGTTTTGAACCCAATTCTTCCATTCTTCTTTCTTTATGTTAGTTTTTGAGCGTAATTCGAGTAAAAATGCAGCCCATAAGCATTGAAGGCCGAATGTGAACATATGCCGAACCTCTACCATTTTCCAGCGATGCACCCAATTTGTTAAATCATTGGCAGGCAAATAATGAATGCCTGGTGAGTATTCCCCTATATACAAAGCTGGACGAAGTTGATCGCGTTGAAATTGCCCTTTTGCCTGATAGACAATATCCAATGCAACGCCGAGCGAATTACGCCGGCGCACATGGGGATTGTTGTAATTCAGGGGTTCATCAAGTCGAAAAAATGTATCAAGTAATAATTTGCGGTCTTGTCCGTGATTAATTGCTTCGGGACATAAACATCCCACCTGAGCATATTCTTCCGCATCTTGTTTACTAATTTGTGAGATTTGCCCGTGGGTTTCCAGATTTTGAAAATATTTTGTATCTGAAATTGATGCTTGATAAGCTTCTGCCAATGCTTTACCACGTTCCGTCAACCGATAGACGAGACGTGGCTCTTCCTGCTCTTCGATAATCCCCATCGCCATCATCGCTGTTCGATAGTATTGGCCAAATCCCCCCTCTTTATTTTGAAAATAATCTTGGTCCAATGAAACAGGATCGGCTGTACCCCAAAACCGTTTTACTTTGACATTATTGGTTCCACTGCCAACAATGCCTGAAAATGGATTGCCATCGCTGTGATGCAAATATCCAGAAAGAATTAACGCCATCTCGTGGCGTTTGAAGAAGGTTCCACGGAAATCCTTAATGAGCCTTTTTGATTCTTTTCCGAATATAAAGCGATATAGGATCCAGGCATAGAAGCTGTAATACCGGGCATGGTCTGTAACGGTGATTATACCCGGCAGAATTTCCTGCTGGTAGCTCTGGGCGGCTCCCTCGATTCCCAGTTGGTCTTCACCAGCCACCGTATTTTCAATGATTTCGGTAGTCCATTCGGGCAGACTCATTAATAATATTCCTTGATATACCCGTACGCTTTATCAAACAACTCCTGCTCTTTGTGCAACTGATATTTCAACAGCACCCTGCGCAATGCCTGTTTGACCTCCCGCTCGCCGGCAATGGTTTGCTGCCAACCGGTGAAGCGGACATTGCGGACGATCTCGTCAATATCGGCTACGATGCGTTCAACAATAACCGGGGTCTGAGTTGTCTTGGTCTCGTTGAACAGCTCGGTTAATGCAGCCTTGGCGGATTGGCGTTCTTCTTCTGGATCCACATCCTTCTCTGCCTGTAATACTTTGCGGGCGATTTCAAGCAGTTGTTTCAGGTAATCCAGGCTGTTGACCAGCCCCTGTTCCATGCGGTTCTTCAGATCTTCGAGCTGCTTTCCGAGCGCGATGAATTTTGGATTATTGCCATGTTTTCGGATGCGCGCGATAACCTTGATTTCCACCTCGCGGATCTTTTCCGGATCGCGTTCTCCAAGCAGCTCATCCAGAAAATCCGCGTCCATGACCAATGTGTCCAGGTCATCCCGGACGCGTTCGACATGAACGTTCTCGTGGATCAATTCCAGGGTCTTGGCTCCCAGTGCATGCCAGAGCAGCTTACCGCTGCCACTGGGCGGTTTGACAGACTCATACACCTGGCCTAACCAGCGATAATCATCTTCATAATCCGAAAGCACCGGATCCGGCGATATCGCTTCCCATAGTTGTGAAAGTATAGAGAAGTCGCCGGCGAATTTGTCCCGCGTTTCGTTATCCGGCAGGCACGCCTGGGCGGCCACCAACCCTTCCCAACCACCGAGGGTGCGATCCACATTGGGAAAATACGCCAGGCAGGTTTGCATGGCTTCAGGAAGCTGCGCATGCAGCGCCTTC
>JAAZOK010000144.1 GCA_012797815.1 Chloroflexota bacterium
TTCAGAAAGCAGTCGCCTTTGTGCTTCGCGTAATGCGATATTCGTCTGGTCAAGATTATAGAGTTGCTCAGCCAATTGATCGGCTAACTGGCGATTCAATGAACCTTCGGCTGCCAGATCTTTTTCCAACAGGATCTGGTGATAACGTAACTTTTCCGTGTATTCACGGACCGTATCATAACTGTTGAAGTCCCACATGTTGGGGGTCATCCGTCCGGAGGTGACCGTCCCCAACAAAAAATTCACCACTTCTTCACGGTTGGTTTCATCCGTGCGCAGATTCGCTCTGATGTTGCCTTGCTGCAATACGATAATACGGTCAGTGACCGCAAATAAATGATCCAGATTGTTGCTGCTGAAAAGAACCGCCACCCCTTTTTGACGCCAGTTTTGGATCAATTCCAGCAATTTTTGTTGGTTGGGATAGCTTAATGAAACCGTGGGTTCATCAATGATGATCAAATTGGTAAGGAAGGTCAGCACTCTTGCAATCGAGATCATCTGGCGCTGTTCCCCGGAGAGATTGTAAACGATCTCATTCAGGGAGTTTACTTTCACCCCGAGCTGATCAAGCAACTTCATGGTTCGATCCTGCATTTCATGCTGGTTGAGCATACGCAACAGACCAAAGCCTCGCGGTTTGCCGATCTCATTCCCCAAAAAGATATTGCTGGTCACATCGAACTGCTCCACCAAGGTAGAGCGCTGGTGAATAACCCCGATACCCAGTTTTTGCGCTGAAAATGGCCAGTTCAATTTCTTGCCGTTATAGAATACCTGCCCGGTATCCGGCTCATACAGACCTGCCAGCATCATCATCAGCACCGATTTCCCCGATCCGGTGCTGCCCGTCAACCCTACCACTTCACCGGGATTGACATCAAACTTTACTTTTTGAATTACCGGTAAAGTACCAAAGGATTTTGAAATTTCTTTAACTTGCAGAAGAGGTTCTGTGACCATCAATTTCTTCTTACATAGAATAGAATTCAGCCTTATATCGTATCTTTCAGTTCACGTTTTGCTTTCCCAGCCCTTTTTCATTATACTCGAATTATAAATCGACCTTTCGCAAAAGGCATTTTTGCATGACCTTCTTTTTCCGAACGATGGTTCCCGCAAATGGTGGTATAAAATGGGGTATGGGTTCAATTCGGGTATTGCTCGCTGATGATCACGCTATCGTACGCTCCGGTTTTCGTCGTATGATCGAACAATTTGACGGAATGGAAGTGATCGGCGAAGCAGAAAATGGACCTCAGGTGTTCGAAAACTTACAACGTGTACCCGTCGATCTCTTACTGATCGACGTCACCATGCCCGACTTCGATCCGATCGACGCCATCCGGCACATCCGAGTCGCTTTTCCCGCTTTAAAAATTCTGGTCGTGAGTGCTTACGATGATGACTTTTACGTCAAAGGGCTGCTCAATGCGGGTGTCAATGGCTACCATATGAAAGATCAACCACTTAATGATCTACGTATTGCCATCGAACGGGTTATGGCGGGTGAACGCTGGATCTCCCACTCCCTCATCAGCAAATTAGTCGATAACCCCGCCGTCGCCTCCACACTTCCGCCCCTTACCGACCGCCAGCGCACCCTGCTGCGCTATCTGATACAAGGGCAGGATAACAAGAGCATTGCCGATACGCTCGGATTGAGTGTTAAAACGGTCGAAAATCACCTCACCCGCCTTTATCGCCAGATCGACGTGCAGAGTCGCCTGGAAGCGGTCAATTTTGCCATGCGCAATCCCCAGGTGCTCGGAACTTCCGGGCATAACGCCGCCCATGTTCCCAGCAACGATGATAATCTGATCCATAAAAACGTCACCATCCTGGTGGTAGATGACAATGCCCGTTACCGCAAACAACTGCTGCGCATGATCGGCAAAGCCAACCCACGCGCCACCATCTATGAAGCCGAGTCCATCGAAGAGACCATGCAAATCGTGCAGAAAATCAAGCTGCAACTCGCCCTGGTGGATGTAGTGCTGGGTGACGAGGACGGCATTTCGATCGTCCACCGCATTAAAACCCTGCACCCCAACAGCCGGGTGGTGCTGATCAGCGCTTATCCCGACCGCGAATTCCACCGTCAGGGGCTGGAATCCGGGGCGGTGGCTTTTCTGGATAAACAAAACCTCGATCTACCCACCTTGCGCAATGTCATCGATGATGTATGTGGAAAATACGCGCCGGTAGAATAAGATCGAGTTGAACTCACCCGCTCCGCATGAACGCCAGGGGTTACAGGTTAAATTCTCGATTACCGGATGATTTGTTTATCCTTTCTCTTCACCAATACTCCTATGCCTATCACCCAGGCACAGATCGCTATCCAGGCAGGTATGACCAGCAATTTTTTATTTACATCGACCCGTAAGTTTCCCGCCCGGTGAATCTGCCATCCCAAGACGCCGTCTTGTGCCACCGGCGTCATTTCATCCGCCACGAACTGCAAAAAGCGCGCATCCCCGGCCGGGATACCCGGCAACAGCAACGTGTTCCCCACCCACGATTCGTCGACCTCAATGGTCACATGATCGGGGGAATAGGAGAGCACCTCTGCTCCCCCGGCTTTCTCCCCGGTGCTGGTAGTTAAAGACGGAGGTTCTGCCTGCCAGTCATGCATGGGATCCTGGGGAGTGGCCAGTGCTACCCGCCACCACATGCCAAAAGCCAGCAGCAGAGGTAACACCAGCAAAACTTCCAGTGCTGCCATGGGGAAATTAACAGTATTATTTTGTTTTTCTTTCTTTACGGGGATCCGTATTCTCCCCCATATCCACATTGCCAGGAAAAAGATAGCCAGAACTGCCAACAAACGCAGGATGTAAAGATAGAGGAGATCGACCTTCGCCAGATAAGCCTGCAGGGGAATACTGTTGCTGTGCACCATGGCGTTATTCAACCAACTCCAGCCCTGATCGTAATAAGCTAACCGGATCTGGGTATGCGCCCATGCCAGCCACCATGATCTGAAAGCGACCACGGCGCCACATAATGCGATGAAGATCAATGCCAACCAGGTGGTGATGCGCGGGCGGCGCTGCAACCACAACCCTATGCGGCGCACGGCACCATAGCCCTTACGCCAGCACTTTTTCAAGCCCACACCCGCGGCATTGAAAAAATGCTGCCAGGCATGCCAGCCATCTGCGATCCAGAATGCCAGCCCGTAATACGCCGGGATGGCCAGACGGAAGGGGTATTTTTCCATGCCCTCCAAAGCCGGCAGGTGCAGGAAAGCCGATAAATCGCTGATCACCTGCTGGTAAAAACCATTGAAAGATAAGAACAACAACAAGAATCCGGCACCCGCAGCAGCCAATCCAAACGGTCGCTGCTTCCCCTGTTTACGGGACCAGTAGAAAAAGGCGGGCAGCAACAAGCTGAGCAGCAGCACCGCTCCCCAAAAGACCTCGCCATCCCAGTAAGGCACGCCATCAATATAACCTTCAATGAAATATTCGATATCATCCATACTGGACGGTGTGAAGAAAGGGGGAATCAAAGCCCATTTCAAGAATCCAGACAGCGAATAACCCGAGAAAAAACGCTGTGCGAAATCACCAAAAGATTGCAGGCTGAGATACAGGCGCGGCAGCGCCAACAGTGCTGCACTCCCCAGGGAGATGGGAAGCGACCATACTATACGCCCGCGCTTGCGCATGAGCGCCAGCAATACTATATAAAATGTGCTGAAAAAGACCAGCCACACGAAAGGATGCAAGCCACCCTGTAATAAAATCACCGCCAGCACCATCCCGCTCCCGATCCCACACCCGAGGGTATGGTCATCCACCAGGAAATACAACAGCCAGGGAAAAAGATACAGGTTCACCCACGGCAGATATCCTATCGCCACATGTTGGATGATGATCGGGGAAAAAAGGAACAAAATTGAAAAGATACGGCTTTGCGCATTACTCCATTTCAGCCGTTTTCCCAGAGCCAGAATGCCCGCATAACCTGCCAGCGCGTTCAACAGCACCAGCAGCTTAAGAAAGAAGGTGGGGGAGCACAACAACAATAACGGCAAGAATGGTGTGAATAGCATTGTTTCCGGGTTGGAAATAAAAAAAGCACTTTGATCTACAGCCGGATATCCATCCAAGGAGGCACTGTTCCACAAAAAATAGGGCAACTGTTGATCATTCTGAATGGCTGATTTGATGTAGGTGGTATAGAGTATTTCCTTGTCCCAATCATAAATTCCCACATTGGGATAGACAACAAATGCTGCCAGGAATAAGAAGAATAAAATAGCATAAGCATGTTTCTGTAAAAACCGAGTCATCCCATCAAACCACCTTGATTAGTCGTCATGATTGTAAAACGAATGCAGGAAACCTTTTTATTTTCAGGATATTCTTTTTAACCTGAGAGGTATTGCCCATTATCTGTATTTCCTTTTCGATTTACAATTGAATTATAAACACACAATGGATAAATAATGCGAAAGATATGCTCCAGTTTCATCGTTGTTCTTACTATCCTCCTCCTGACCGCCTGCCAGCCAAAAGTGATCGTTCCAGCCGGACCCACTGCCGCTGCCGCCGATGAAACACCGTTACCCTCGCCCAGTGCCCCTATTTTCACCGTGCCGGCTGTCACAACCGCCACGCCGGATGATTCCGGTATCGGAGATATCCATATTTATTGCGGAGATAGCTTGCAGCTATTGGGAACACTGGAACAAGATGCTACCCTCACCCTGTTCAAAGCCAACGGGCTGGAATATTACAGCACAGATACTTTCCTGTTAGGAGAATTCGTAGGCGAGGTGCTGGTAGCATCGGAAATAAAGGGCACCAATTTACGCCTGCAAAACAACACCTTCACCCCATCCACGCTCTGCTATGTGGGAGTGGAGACCATGCAAGGATTTGCCGGCAGCATGCTGCCTATCGCACAACTGCTCAACGACCGCAGCCGAAATGAACCTTTTGAAGGTTCTATCCTGATCGCGTTCGAAGATAAGCAATATCAGATCGATTGGCTCACCTACCGGGTCACTTCTTCTTCCAAGAAGAACTGCATCCTGTATAAGATCATCCAGGACAATTACCCCTGCAACCAGGATTGTTCCACCATCGCAACCGAACCCGGCTGCGAATGTTTCTGTGCCAATTTTTTGTATTACGATGAGAACTGCATCCCGACCGAGATCAATCCGGACTGTGTATGTGTGTGCCGTGATGACGAGGGTAGCCCCTCTCCAACGGTCCTGCATTAAACCCTTTAAATGGACTGGATTTTTTTTGATGCGTTGGAGAATTAATCCTGCAAAGCTGCAATCGCGCAAACGCTTTCGAGCACTTCCACCCGCTCGATGAGCTGCCCCGGCGATTTCCCCCACAACAATACACCGCTGAATGGGATCAACCATATCTCGTCCGCTTTGTTGATCCTTTCTTCGCTGACCCCGTCTTCCGGGATCAATTTCACTCGTTCGATCAAAGCGTCTGCATCCTTCAATATCCCCCGGCGAGGGACTTGCTGCCTGTTCAGCACCGCCATCAAAGAACGCGGCTGGCACAGTAATACTGCGGCTGCGGTCGTGGACCGGTAGATGTGTCGATGCCAGGCTGCATGCCTGACCAGTGCCTGCTCTTCCTCTTGAGGAATTTTCTCCATTCCGGAAAAGAGCAGTGTTTCTTCATCCAGCAAACTCAGGGGGATGCCGGGTGGATTGATCAGAAACTTGCCACCACTCACCCGCATGCTCATTTCCGCCAGCGAGCCGGCACAAAAACCCCTGGCATCCACAATCCCGGCAGCGACCAGGTATTGATCAAAGATCACACGCGATGCGACTGCATTACGTGTGATCTTCTGTGTTTTGCGAGGTGAATTTACCAGATCAACAATTTTCCATGTTGCCCGCTGGAATTGTTTCAGCATATACACCCTTTTTTAAAAATTCTAATCGATGTAACCCAGCGCCTTATCCTGAAGCCAGCGCAAATGATAAATGGTCTGCGACTCGTCCAGTTCTACTTCAGAATAATGCAGTGGCTGACCCTGTTTGACATCCCTGGTAAGGGTGGCACCGACGGTCAAACCGAGTGGCACCAAGCCCTCTTTACGCGCTACTCCGGCTTTTTCAATATTACCATACACCGTGTAGCCGCCCAGGTAATCCACTTTTTCACCGGCTTTCAGATCCCGCTTTGCCATGGTAATGGTCTCGGCGGTGGGTGCATTGTGGGTTGCCAGGGTTTCCTCATGGTAGAAGAAAGCGCGCAGGATCGAAATGGGCGTTTCCAGATTTGCCATGTGATAGGGGCGATACAAAGCCCAGTAATTGCCGTGATGGCTGACATGCAGGTAATTCAGATCAGCCATGATCTTGGGTTGATCGGTAGTAATGATGATGAACACACCCGGGGCGATCTTCCCCATGGCATATTCAACCGCATGGCACGTTTCAAGGATGCCACCATCCTGTTTCGGACAGAATACCTTCGGCAGGTCGGCTACCTCCATAACGGTAGGACCATGCGCCCCCCGTACCTCCGGCGCATACCCGGTTCCATTTGACATGGCAGTCATTTCTGCCATGGTCTTGGTGCCATCTTCAAACGCCGCTAACATCTTGGGGTTCATATGCTGCACTCTGGCTGATTCCGCTACGGAATCAGGGGTAGCCTGAGGATGCAGGGGATTGTTCTTTCCTTTTCCGATGCACACGATCTCGAAACCCAGGGTGTCGGCAAAATCATATAATTCTTTGACCGAGCCCGGTTCGTCACCGGCTACCAGGGTATAGACCACTCCGGCTGCCTTGGCCATCTTCGCCAACTGGTAGCCAACCACCACATCCGTTTCCACGTTCATGTTGACCACCGACTTGCGCGCCAGGATGGCATCGTAGCAGAATTTCGCCCCAACTTCCGGGATACCGGTCGATTCGACCACAATATCCAGGTTGGGAATCTGTACGATCATATCGGAAGTATGGCAGGCAACTCGCTTGCCACTTTCAATGGCCTGCGCCGCTTTTTCAGGATCATCATCATTTTTCACGAGCAATGCCTTATCGACACTGGCTTCCTGATAAGCTTCATAGGCACGATCTTTTCGTACATCCGCAACCGCGGCGACCTTGATACCGTGCATTTTTTCGATCTGGCTGATCAACCCGGTACCCATCTGACCGGCGCCCAGCAGACCTACCCGTACAGGTCGCTTATTCTCCTTTTCGAATTTATACAATAACTCTTTAAAGGACATTCCATATCCTCCAAAATTCAACTTCCTTCAATTTTGATTTCTGTGCCAATGGCAATAGCCGGGATGTCTTTTTCTTCCACATTCACATCTCCCGGCAGGCGGGCTGTATCCTCACCGCTGAATTTGAGGATTAAATGTCCCAGATTCGCCAGATTTGTATTGGCAACATCTCCAACCGACAACACCGTGAAACCTGTGGAGCCGATATACACCGTATCCCCGGTTTCGACAGGTTTTATCAGGTCTTTTGCATCGTGGATGATAGAAAACTCCACTAATTCTTCAGGCGCTTTTTCTCCAAAAAAAACCAGAATGCCAGCCTGTCTAAATTCATCGACCAATGGACCGATCGAGATGACTTTTCCCTGATATTTGATCATGGTCCACTCCTTTTTTTAAATCCGAAAACGAACCTCCATCATTTTTCACAATAGAAGCTATTTTCGCTTGATGTTAATGAACTTTTTAGCAGGTTAGTCTAGTACTTCAATATCTTCCACCCGCACTCCGGAAACAAAAATGTCCTCGGTGATAAAGCGGAAAAGTGGACCAGATGGTGAAGTAGGATAAATGTCGACCGTGGGCACTTTCTTCATCGGGTAGACACCCACTCGGGCAGTGCCGCCGCAGTCGATCACACATACTGCAATTTGTTCAAAGGGAGCACGAGATTTAAAACCGTCAAAAGGTGTTCCGCCCGTTAGTTCGGCGATTTTTGCAGCTAATGGATGAATACCGCCACCTGTGACGGAGTAGATCAGATTCTTTTCATCGGTTGGCTCGATAACCAGTGGACCACCCCAGCCCTTCGGTCCGGCTTTGATCTTTATCTTCTTATATTTCTTATCAGCCATGTTTTCGGAACCTCATAATTTGTATTTCTATTATAATAAGTGTGTGTGGTGAAGGGTGGCAGATCTCTCGATCTGCCCCCTTCACGCCTTTTTTCCCAATTATCTAAGCCGCATATAATCCAAAGCTTGCCAGCCATGCCAGCACTACCGCTAATGGACCGGTGAAGAATCGGGAGAATAATACTGCCGGAACGCCGATCTCGACGGTTTCCGGTTCCGCTTCACCCAGAGATAAACCGACCGGGATGAAGTCACAACCAACCTGGGGATTGATCGCGAACAAAGCCGGAAGAGCCATTTGAGGGGGAATTGTGCCCTGCCCAATTAAGGTTCCCAAGAGAGTGCCAATAATCTGCGCGATCACTGCACCCGGACCCAATAAGGGTGAAAGGATTGGGAAACCAACGATCAGGGACATCACAACCAAACCAATCAGGCTGGAAGCAAGCGGCGCCAGCGTATTTGCCAAAAAAGTCCCAACGCCGGTAGCATTGATGATACCAATGATCATGGAAATGAAAGCCATGAACGGTAGAACGTTCTTGATCACCTGATCAACGGAATCACGACCCGCCTGATAAAGCACACCAACTACTTTTCCAACCCCACGTCCTATTTTTTCAAGAAATTTAGCCATGATTCTCTCCTATTTCTTTTCCGTCGCTTTACGACCCAGCATGACCGCGGTGATACCTTCGGTTACAATACCACGAATCAAGATCACAACCAACCCCACCAGTAAATAGCGGATCGCCAGATCGCCAATCGGTAAACCGAGAGTGGTAATGCCGGCTGCGATACCAGCCCATACAAAGTATTCACCCGGGTTGACGTGCGGGAAAAGTCCCAGAGGTGGGTGCACAAAACTAACGGCGGCATCGTAGAAAGCTGGTTTGTAGCGTTCAGGTAAGAAACGTCCCATGGTGTACGCCATCGGGTTGGTAAAGAAGAACACTGCTACGAAAGGCAGGATCATATAGCGCAAAGGATAATAGAGAATACCAGGGCGCGCGGCTACCTTACCAAGATTTTCAACCTTTTCAGGTCCGATCATGGCAATCAATGCATTGACCGCTGTCATCAGCACGATCAACAGAGGAATAATTCCGGTGACCAGGCCGACGAATTGCGTAGCACCAGCCTGGAATACACCGATAAAACCCTCAGCAAATTTTGCTAATCCTTCCATTTTGAATAACCTCCAATTTTTTTTATTTTTAAATTACCGACTTTCCATTACCTCTTATCTGATCTTCTTATAAAGCACCTCCTTTTTTTAATTTTCTAGATTAACCCCCGAAGAATTCTCATCCAATGGTCCGTCAATCTGTGCCGGGGTGGCTGCCTCGGCAGCTTTGGTTCTCGCTTGTTCTACCTGATCGACGGCATTGATAAAGGCACTGCGGATCTTCTTTGACAGGGGCAACTCCATACTCTCATCTTTCACCTGAGTGAGGGTAAGCCCTTCCAGTTCTTTAACGGGTTTTAAACTGGCGAAAACGGTCCATCCGGAAAATTGTTCGGCATGGATAATCCTCTCCTGATCATCGAACACCAATATCCCATAAGCGCGTCGTTTATATACAGAACCCGACATACCCACTGCGGTAGGTCCCATTTTTTTCATTTCATTAAGACGTTGATTATAGCGACGCATTTGAAAGTAGGTCATTGCATATTGAATGACCCAAGCAATCACAAAAGCGACAATAATGGTTGAACCAAGCTGCATTTCAACTCCGCATTTATTTGGTTTTTTCTTATTCTACTAATCGCTTTCCTATTTCCGAGTCGGTTATCAAAACACTAAGTAAATTACCAATAAGAGATGCTTTTACTACTTCGTACTTTTCAGGACCGGCTGCGATCCCAACAACTTTTTTAATACTTTTGTACTGCGCAAAATCCAACCCGATGATGCGGTTGTTAATTTCATTTTTAATGGCTTCCCCGTTGGCGTCCATAAAACGAAGCCCTACATCACCCACCGTGCCCTGTTGCTCCAATTCCACCAACTCATCCGGTGAAAGGATGCCATATTTAATGACCGGTGAACTGGAGGTAGGTCGTCCCAGACCAACGATGGCAATATCGGCTTTTTCGCCCAGTTCCAGGGTTTCTTCGATCTGCTGGTCTTGCCGTAATGCGTCGCAGATCTCCTTGGTGGGCACAATGCCCGGCGCCGATAAAAGACGCGCTTTCGCCCCAAAGGTCTGTGCCATGCGTATGGTCAGGTCAGCGGCATACATATCTGCCTGCGATGATCCCAGACCTCCCAGCAACTGGACGATACGCATACCCGGCCAATTATTACTGTGCAGGGCGTCCACCATCGCCAGCATGGTGCCGCCCCAGGTAATGCCAATGATCTCATCGCCGGAGATGACGCGGTCCAAAAAATCGGCAGTAGCCATACCAATTGCCTGCAGTGTACGTTGATGGTCACTCTTGGCGGGCACCAAAATGACCTCATCAATGTCATATTTCTTTTCTATTTTGTTCTCTAATTCAATATCCGCATCGATCTTTGGTTCCTGAATGGAGATCTGCACCAGTTTCTCTCTGCGCGCTTTTTCTAACAACCGCCCGACTTTAATGCGTGACAGCCCGAACTTCGCCCCTATTTCCTGCTGCGTTAATTCATCATCATAATAAGCGCGGGCTATCTTGTACATCAGTTTTTGCGTGATCGGATCAGTTGCCATGATTGTTCATATGTTCAGTACTGTTCTTTTGTTCATCTGCTATTATAGCATGTTTCATACTGAAAATCAAGTACCGAAGAATGATAGTAGAATCGCTTAAGGAATTGATCCCTGACAACATATAATCAAAACAATCCTGCAAGGATTGACGGCAGGCATAGAGAATGCCAGTAGAATGATTACAGAAAATAAAAAAATGAGGCGACCATGGAAGAGATGCACGCAGTGATCTACAAAGGACCCGGAGATTATGCTCTTGAAAAAATGCCCGTTCCGTCCATCTCGGATGATGAAATATTGGTGAAGGTGGATGCGGTGGGCTTGTGCGGCTCTGATCTGCGCACGCTTAAATTCGGGCACCGCAAGGTCACCCCGCCCTTTATCCTGGGACATGAAATCAGTGGCACGATCCAGGCAACCGGAGCGCTGGTCGACCCCCGCTGGGCACCCGGCATGCGCCTGGCGCTGGCTCCGGTGGTCTATTGTGGCACCTGCCATTTTTGCCGGCGCGGTCAATTCGAATTATGTCAGAATTACCGCGAGATCGGGCAAACCTGGTCGGGCGGGTTTGCCGATTACATCGCCCTCCCGCAAGAGGCTCTGCAGCACGGGGTCATCCACCCTATCCCACAAGGGTTGGATGCAATACCTGCCGCCCTGGCCGAACCACTGGCTGCCTGCCTGCACGCTCTGGATCTGGTTGATTTTCGCAACGTGCACAGCGCTGCCATCTTCGGCTCCGGCGCCATCGGGTGTTTGCTGTTGCAATTGCTGCGCAACCAGGGGTTGCATTCCATCATCATCATCGACCCCAATGAAACACGCCTGCAGATCGCCGGGCATTTCCATCCCGATCATCGTATCAACGCTGCCGACGAGGACAGCGTTGAAAGGATCCGCATCCTCACCAAAGACCTGGGAGTGGATCTCATCTTCACCGCCACCGCAGCTCCCATCGCCCAGCAGCAGGCACTGGAAAGCATCAGCAAGGGGGGACAGATCGTGGTGTTCGCCGGTCTGCCCAAGGGGCAATCCGTCATCCCCTTCGACCTCAATAAAGTTCATTACGACTGCATTCGCCTGATCGGATCCAGCATCTACGCTCCCCACCATCATCAGCAAGCGCTGCGGTCGATCGCCGAAGGTCACATCGATGTCGAACACATCATTACAACTTATCCATTGGTGGAATTCCAGCGCGGTGTGCAGGCTGCTATGTCCGGCAAGATCATCAAAGCGGTTTTCACCCCCTGAGATATAATCAACCGCAATGCTTATTTCAACTGCGAGGAAACAACATGACTTCCGGTACTCTGATCTGTCCTAAATGTAAATCCACCGATATCGCCGTTCAAGTTATTGCAGATACCCATACGAAAAAGCGTTCTGCCCTGTGGTGGGTCTATTTTCTATTGATCGGATGGGTGATCGAGGTGCTGATGTGGGTGTTCGTCACGCTACCCATGCTGCTTATTCGTATTTTCCACCGGCGCCCGTTGGAGACGACCATCCAGAAGCTGGCTGTCTGCCAACACTGTGGGCATCAATGGAAATTAAAACGCACCTGAAACACCTTCAAACCTGCGCAGTCGAAATAAAACTATCCTGGCATTTGATCCACTCTAAAAAATCTTCCGCAGACATGGGTTTGCTCATAAAATATCCCTGTCCATACTTACAGCCCGCCTGTGCCAGCCAATCATAATCTTCCTGCGACTCAATACCCTCTGCCACCGTTTCCACCTCGATCGATTTCGCCAGTGAGATGGCAGTCCGCACGATCTTTTGGTTTTTGGGCTGGCTGTGCACGTCTTTCACAAAACGCTGGTCGATCTTCATATAATCAATCGGCAGCATTTGGATATATTCCAACGAGGAATACCCGGTGCCAAAATCATCCAGGGCGATCATGGAACCCATATTTTTCAAGCGTCGCAGTGCCTGACTTGATTTTTCAACATCTTTCATAATAACCGTCTCGGTGATCTCAAAAACAATGCGTTTGGGATCGATATTGAAAGCCTGCAACAGCTTTTCATATTTCTGGATCCAGCTATGATCCAGCAATAAACGAGTCGAAAGGTTGATAGCCAGCGATCCCTTATAACAATCCCATCCAGCCAATTGTTCAATCGCTTCCTCTAATTCCCAGTCATGGATAGAATACAAAAGAGAGGTATGTTCCAGCGTGGGAAGGAACCGCATAGGAGGGATCATCTCCTGCCCATGATGATTCCAGCGCAGCAATGCTTCTACACTCTTCAATTCTCCATTTGAAAGATTGATCACAGGTTGGTAGTGCAGGTTAAATTCATGCTTTTCAATTCCACCCTGTACATCTCCCAGCAACACCTGGCTATCTCTGGCAGTATCGAATTCTTCCTCTTTATAAACCCAGTACTTCATCTCTCTTTCGCTGGCAATCTGTGCTGCCACACTCCCTTTTTGCAGGAAAAATGTCGGGGAGAGTTGCTTGACATTATCAACGGCAATGCCGATACTCACATTGATAAAAACAGGAATGCCATTGATCTCAAACGGCGTCTGTAATTCCTGATAAATGGAATCAGCCAGAGAGCGGCAAAATTCTTCCCCTTTCTCCGCCTGGAGAACGATACACATCAAATATGGGAACAACTGATAAACACTCTCTGACTCCCCTAAAACTTTTTTCAAGCGTGCCGAAACATTGGTGTTGAGATCATTCATCTCATCCAGTCGTAGTACTCGGGTTATTCTGGAATGATTATCTACCTGGATAACAAAGATCGCATATTGCGTATCCGTCTCGATCTCTTTTGCCATACGATCAAGATCAAGATACAGATGGGAGCGATTGGGAAGCCCGGTATTACGGTCAAAGAGCGCCAAACGCTGGATCTCCTGCACCTGTTTTTTTACCAGTGAAAACATGGACCCCAACGTCATCCCGACGATCACAAAAATGCCCATGCGATATAGCCAGTTCACGGTGGTTTGCATCTCCCCCGTCTGAACATTCAAGGGCATATAGGGACCCAGCACCAATCCAGCCAAGATTCCGACGACGATCCCCCCCGGGACATTGAAAAAGAAAGCAGCCAGGATGATGGAGAGATACATGGTGTGGGAATAAACATATTTGATCCCTCCCGTTGCATACACAAACAAGCCTGACCCAATCATCAGCATCAAAATAAGGAGGATTTGCCATACAACTCCAATATGGACCGGAGTATAGAACAGGTCCTCCCGCAATGAAAGACGATCTTCTTTTTTTGCCATCGCTAAAGTTCCTTTTTTCCTCAACTCGATTATTAAATTTCATGCCCTCGCGAACTTTAGGTCATTATATCCATCGCCTCATTGGAACCGATATCAGCTATTTATTAACATTATTATGGATTAAAAATTCTATTTTTGGACACGAATTTGAGCAATTGATCAACGCCGGTCCTTATTAAAGTCAGCTTATCCCCTGAAAACTCCCCCGGAAATACGGGGAAAAGATCAATTCAAAGACCAGCCTGCATGTTTCTCCAAAATACTTTTACCGAATGCGGGTCAATCTCAAGCAGGGCTATCCCATCATTTATTTCCAGCCGGCAATCAGGTGATAAACCATCAATCAGGCTATCTTGAATGATCCCATAGAACGAAATTTCCACTTTCATGGTTTCTTCTGTTGTGTTGACCATGAAATATACCCATTCATTCTGCCCCTTCAACAAAGTAGTTTTAACTCTGGGATCACTTGAGGTAACAGCCAAAGATAACGATAAGGTTTTTAACAAACGGGTAAGAAAAACCCCATCAAAATACATATTCGTTACTTCAATCAACCTCCCCTTTCCAATTTGGGCTGACTTCCAACCATTAAAATCATGCATGTCGTGGTTAACGAAGGCATCATGTAAAATTTTCACCGCCGCACCATCCCAGTCCCGACATGGAATTCCGGGCAGACAAAACAGATTACCGCCCTGCTCAATATAATCCAGAAGTTTTTGCTGGGTTTTTGCATCCATATAGCGATTTCCAGGCGCAAACAGGATTGAAAACCAGGGTAATTTTTCTGAGTGGATCTCAGGATCATAGATTCCCGCATTGATATTGGCTTCAATCAGGCGAGCATAAGTCTGTTTGAAATGTTGGTAAGCCTCACCCAGTAAATTGCCCTCCAGCTTTCCCGGGTTTTCATGAGCGATAAAAGCTTCGCGAGCATAAGGTCGATAATACAATACCCCTATGTTTTGCTCCACATGCAAACTGTCAAAGGAAGGAATCGTATTCATCAAACGCACGGTCGTCTTTACAGCCTCACAGGTTTCAGTTAATTCACCCCGAGAATTGATGGGAGAGTTTACCCAATTGTCCCTATCTGCCAGCATATAGAAATTCATGCCTTTCAATCCATAAGCCAGGCATGTAAGGTACAGGTACTAATATTCACAGGATTCAAGGCGATCAATTGCGTGCTCGTTCCCTTCAAAGGACCAGATACCGCACATGATCTCTGGTGACCAGGCTACTCGATTAACCTCCCGCGAATAATTTATCGCCTGGACTACCTCAATAAAGTTTTCAACGTCCATTGGCAGATTGGGGTAATAATCATAGCCGCCCATTCCGCTGGCACATTCTAAAGAATGCCAATTATTCGGTGTGGCAAGTTGAGGGTGAAGGTTGTAATTGATTGTGAAAAGAACTTCATCAATGCCATTCTGTAAATGATAATTTCTGATCGAAGCCACATGACTGGCAAGAATATCCTCTTTGAATTCCACCCAATCCATCAACCGAACCATGGTCTTGCCTTTCATCAATTCGAGCTTTCGCGGAGGAGTGATCTCAGCGAACTCCGTAAAGGCTGATTCATAGCAATCGTTCAACGTCGTAATCGAGACATATTTTTCTTTAAGCCAACTGGAGTACAGACCACCTCTCCGGGCAATGACGGGGTTGTAGTCTGATTCAAACATACGATCATGGAAAGCGAAACTGGGTTCATTATCCAATTGGAGCAGGATGATAGGACCATCTGGATAGCAATATGGTTTGATTACTTTATCAACGGCTTCCAGCCACCGGCGTACATGAAACTGGTAATCAGGATGAAAATAACTTGGGATGGGGGATTGGAACGGATACTGGTACCCTTTAACCGGTTGGTCCTGTGCATCCATGACCTGCAACGCTGGTTGATCGATCAACCAATCCGGATAACCCCCATTGATTTCTTCTCCACAAATCCAGGGACCCGGTTTCACTGTTACATATAACTGGGCTTTCTTGCACATATCTAGAAACCTCGGCACATTCAGGCGAGGATCACTTTCTCCGCTCAAGTCAACCTGATCAGGGTCTTTTGAAAACCTGCGCCAGCTCAGATAGGTTGATACGATAGGCAAACCGAGTTTTTTTACGTGTTCAAGACTGGGCTCCCAGACCTGTGGATCCATACGGAAAAACTGCACTTCCCCACTTAATATGGGAACGCTCTTCCCATTAAGCACCAGTGAATTGTCAGAGATCAAACTCACACCTTTGGAAATCAAGGCACTTTCTTTCATTTCTTTTAAACAAGTGAGCATTCCAGATAACTCCTGATTGTAGAATTAGAAACCTGCCCGCATTCCTTTAACCAAATTCTTTTGAAAAATCAAAGCGATGATTAAAGTTGGCAGGGAAAGATAAATTCCTCCAGCCATCATTGGTCCCCAGTAAATCTTATATCCGGTCTGCATCTGCATTAATCCAGCCGTTAACGGCATGGCTTCGGGTACCGTCGAGAAAGACATCCCAAAAAGAAGGTCCGTCCATCCGGTGATGAAACTAAAAAGCATGACAGTGAATAACCCCGGAGCAGCCAGGGGAATAGAGATCCGCCTGAAAACACCAATGGGTGTCAATCCATCAATCTCACCGGCTTCTTCCACTTCACGCGGTAACTCATCAAAAAATGGCTTAAGCATCCAAACAACGAACGGCAAATTCAACACGGATATACCAACGATAATGCTATCCAGTTTATTTAGACGCCCGAGCGTTTCCATAATGGAGAAGAAAGGAACAATCAATGAGGAAGGTGTAATCATCCGGGTAATGAGCAACCCGCCTAACAGAAAATCACTTCCCGGAAATTTATAACGCGAAAAACCATAGGCAGCCATAGTCCCGATCACCAGGCTGATCATTACTACACTTAGGGAGATGATGACGGAGTTACGGGTTAATATCGAAAAATTAAATTTCTCAAACAGGTCCGTGTAATTTTTCCAGGTGACATCGCTCGGAATCCATGTAGGAGGGTCGTTGTAAATCTCACTTTCTGGCTTCAGGGAACTGACCAGCATCCAAATCATGGGGAATAAACAACAAAGCGCTGCAATTGTTAATACAACATAGCAGACAATTCGTACAGATCGTGAAATTTTCATGCCTTTCTCCTGATTAGAAGCAATATCCCACTCAATAATAGTGATATGAATATTCCAGCCACAGCCAGAGTAGATGCCTGACCAAATCTCAGGTGATCAAAGGCTGTCTTCCAAATTAATAAAGGAAAAACCTGCGTATCATTCCCCGGGCCACCCCCTGTGGTCATATACACGATATCAAATACTTTGGTAAATGCATCAACAGCGCGAAAAGCGGTCGTTACCCCCAACACCGGTTTTATCGACGGCAATGTCAGATAGATGAATTCCTGAAATGCTGTTGCCCCATCGATCTTTGCCGCTTCAAACTGAGCCTGATCAATCGACAAAATGCCAGCCAGAAATAAGAACATCACCATGGGGATCATTTTCCAGGCGTCAGCGATAATAATTGAAAACAATGGGTATTCTGAGAACCAGGCAATTTGATTATTCAGCAATGCGTCAACAGGTCCGAAAAAGGGCTGTAAAAGCATCTTCCAGGAAACTGCAGCGCTGATGGCAGGAGTAGCAAACGGGAGGATAAATGACCCATTAATGATGGAACAAAATATTCTATCGAATAAAGTTCGCCCATCTAATAACAACTTTGCCATTAAAGTGGCTACCAATAAACCAAGGACGACTTCAATGGCGACACTTATGATTGTGAACTCCAGTGTAACCAGCAAGGAATGGGAAACAATATCCGAATGGAGCAACCATTTATAATTTTCAAAACCTACGAAAATATTCTCCAAAGAACGTAAGGGAGAAAAATCATAAAAACTCATCCGCAGAAGATAGATTATCGGATAGATCAAGAAGGCAAAAACCATAATAAAAGATGGAAGAGTCAGAATGAGTCCAGCTTTCCTTTTAGACTTACTTCGGATCATCAATTTTCTCCAGAGTTGGTATTTTTCACTTAATAAAAAAATGGAAGGAATTGAGCCATCTACATGAAAGATAGAATTTATAAACCACCGTGGATGGCTCAATTATGCTTAGGTACTAGTATAGATTACTCAATTGCTGTGCGATCGGCAAATTTATCATTCTGTAGCCAATCAGCAGCTTCCTGAGCGGTCATTTCACCTTTAAAGATTTTCCAAATTGCTTCGGTCACACCGCTGTCGAGTTCATTCGGCCAGGTAGTGTGTTGGTAGGTCAGGTAGGGTACTGTTTTTTCATACATTTCAATGCCCACAAGCGCAGAACGTATCTCCGGATCGCTGATCAGATCCTGGCGGACCGGCATATTCCCGGTTGCATTCATCATTTCAGTCTGGTATTGAGCACCCAACATCCAGGAAATGAACTGACCAGCAGCATCGGGATCCGGTGCAGCCTGAGGAATCACTGCTACCATTGCACCGATATGCGCGCCTGGCTGTGCATCGCCTGTTACAGGAGCCATAGCGATGGTGTCAGGCGTTTCTTGCTGGAATGTGGTCCAGGCATAGAACCAGTTTTGGTACATAAAAGCTTTTCCCTCGAGCATCTGCGTATCACAATCGAAGAAGCTCATGGTTTCCCAACCGGTTGGGTTATAAGCAACCATTCTGGTCATGGCATCGAGTGCCCGGACAAATTCCGGCGTGTCGAGGGTTAATTCTCCAGAATTCAAATCACCAAAATTTCCGCCCGCACCGTAGAGAAAATAGGTAAAATCAAGGAAAACAGACCAATCCACACCACCCATACAAAAACCTGCCATTTCGGGGGGACGGTTAAAAAATTCGGCAACTTGTTGTAATTCGTCAAAATTGGTAGGAACGGTCAAATCACGATCATATTCTTCCCTGAATGCAGCCTGCTCTTGAGGGTCTTCCAGCAGATCTTTTCGATAGAACAACATCGGGAAATTATAATATTGAGGAACTCCGAATAATGAACCGTCTTTGGTGAAAAAATCGGCATGCATAAGCTGAGCTTTGTCGTCTGCGGAGAGGTAATCATCCAACGGCAACACGTGCGCTTTTTGAGTCACCCAGACCAGATCATCCCCACCACCAATCATCACAACGTCGTATATCCCGGAATCTTGAAGAAGTTCGCGCACTTTACGCTCACCCCACAGGGAACGAGAAACCTGTTCGATGGAAGCGGTAATGCCAGTAGCCTGCTCAAATTCCGCTGCACTTGCGATTAACGAATCCGTTTCCGGACCGGAAACGGCCAGCACTCTAACCACTTTTGCCGAAGTGTCCTTTTCCTGTTCAACTACATCGGCTGATCCTTCGCTGGAATCAGCAGCAGCGCCAGATGAGGCAGTATTCGTCGCTTGAGTGCAACTGGTTAAAAACAAGCCAATCACAAACACAAGGCTAACGAAAAAAATCATTTTCTTTTTCACTTTTTGTTCTCCTTCTTGCCTTTTGAGTATTGTTGAAACAAATCTAACAGGGACGTTTCTAATAAATGTTTTAATTATCCTCCTTTCCAGATTTCAAAACAATTCGACTATATGGATCATTTTCGTTATCGATTGAATATTGACACGAAAATAGAAAGTGTTATATTTAAAGTGTTATTTCAATACTTATTTTATATCATAAAATTATACAAGTCAATCATTAATTTGATTAATCGCTAACTTGGAAAGGTACCGTCAGCTATATGGCATCAAAACAAAATTCGTTTAATCAGGAAACCAGTAGCTCTGATCATTCAAAACAGTTCTGTTTCAATCTCTTACATCAAATGACATTAGCCGAAAAAGTGGGTCAAATGGTTCAGGTAGACCTTTCGTGGAAAGAGGATATCAAACCGCTGGTCCGCAATGGAAGCATTGGATCATTACTTACCGTTAAAGACCCGCACACGATCAATGAATACCAACACCTTGCGGTCGATGAATCCCGTCTTAAAATCCCCTTACTGGTAGGCAATGATATCATCCACGGGTATCGCACCATTTTCCCTATCCCCCTCGCTCTCGCAAGCAGTTGGGACATGGATCTGATCGAACAAGTTGCCCGTGCAAGTATGGCTGAGGCAATTTCTTCCGGAACTACTTTGAATTATGCCCCCATGGTGGATATCAGCCGCGATCCCCGGTGGGGTCGGATCGCTGAAAGCGCCGGTGAAGATCCGTTCCTAAGTTCCCGGGTGGCACAGGCATGGGTAACGGGATATCAAAGCTATCACGATGCCGAAGGTCGAAGTGCGGCGGCCTGTGTAAAACATTTCGCAGCGTATGGAGCCACCGAATCTGGTAAAGATTATGACTCTGTAGATATGTCTGAGCGAAAGTTACGCGAAGAATATCTCCCCCCTTACCTCGCTGCAGTGCAGGCGGGAGTAAAGTCAATCATGACTTCATTTAACGATTTAAATGGATTGCCGGCTACAGCCAATCCCAAGTTGTTACAACAAATATTGCGGAAGGAATGGGGATTTTCAGGCGTAATAACTTCTGATTTTGATTCAATTCGCGAATTAGTCTTGCATGGTTTTGCTCACGACCTTAAAGAAGCCGCTTTACGCAGTATTCTCGCCGGCATCGACATTGATATGATGGGCGACGCCTACCATCTTCATCTGGCTGACCTGGTTCGAGAAGGAAAAGTTCCAGAATCATTGATAAACGAAGCCGTGATGCGAATTTTGACCCTGAAGCAAGAGCTCGGTCTTTTTGAACATCCCTACATAGAAGAATCGATTGGATCCCATGCCGTATTTCAAAATCCGACTCTCGCTCTGGCAGAAAAAGCTGCCGCCCGAAGTATCGTCTTACTCAAAAACACGCATGGGCTGCTCCCATTAACCTCCCATGTAAAAAAAATCGCCCTGATCGGTCCGCTTGCATCGGAACGAGCAAGCTTGATGGGTTGCTGGAACTTCGATGGTCACGTTGATGAAGTGGAAACGCTCTATGAGGCGATGCAACGCAATCTGCCCGAACACGTTCAGTTTCAATATAACCAGGGCTGTTCGCTGGATGGGGATGATATAGACCTGCCGTCTGCGCTTGAAACTTCAAAAAATGCCGACATCATTGTGGTGGCGTTAGGCGAAAATGAAGTCATGAGCGGCGAAGCCCATTCACGTGCCCACCTTGATTTACCAGGTCATCAAATGGAATTATTCAACGGGCTTGCCGCCACAGGGATACCAGTGGTCACCCTGCTTTTTGCCGGTCGCCCGTTGGCAATACCTGATCTTGTTAAAAAAACAGCTTCCTTATTATTCGTCTGGCATGGAGGAACGCGCGCAGCGCAAGGCATTTGCGACGTTTTATGGGGTACAGTTTCTCCAGGTGGAAAGTTGCCCGTCACCTTCCCGATCAGTGTCGGGCAGATCCCCATCTACTATGCACATAAAAATACAGGTCGCCCGATCGAATCAACCGGTACTATTCAGTTCAATACTGCCCACCGTTCCTCTTATATCGATGAAAGCAACGACCCTCTCTTTCCTTTTGGATTTGGACTTAGCTATACTACTTTTCTTTATTCCGATTTCCAGGTTTCCACACCAAAAATCGAACGAAATGGCATCTTGAGGGTTTCAGCGACAATCACCAATTCCGGTGATTTCCCGGGTGAAGAAATCGTCCAGCTTTACATCCGTGATCTGGTTGGTATGGTTACACGACCGGTTAAGGAGTTGAAAGGGTTCCAAAAGATCAAGCTCAAACCCGGTGAAAGCCGGCGGGTTGAATTTTCGCTACCTGCCAGCCAATTATCTTTTTTAGATATCGATCTACAACCGATCATCGAACCAGGGAAGTTCAAGGTATGGATTGCTCCTGATTCCAGTCAGGGATTAGAAGGATCATTTGAAGTCCTTTAACGATTTATCAGTTTATAATCTAATTATCAGAATTTTTCCTTTACAACCAGGCATGGAATCATTAACCAGGTAAATTCGGAATTTGATTATGAATTACAAAAAACCTTCCCCAGCTGATTCACGACGGATCAACCGCTCTGAAATCCTGCGCAAGATTTATTTTGAGGGTCCGATATCCCGTCTTGAGGTCAGTCAGCAGATCGGAATCAGCCCGGCAACAGTCACAAATATTGTAAATAATCTACTGGAAAAGAAAATATTAATGGAGTCCGGCATCAGGCAGTCTGAGGGGGGGCGCCCCAGCACACTCCTCACCATTAATCCGGATTACGGTTATTTTCTCGGCATCGAGGTAGGCGAAACTTTCATCCAGGTAGAATTATTTGATATTCTGTTTAACCTCTGCCAGAAATCTTTTTCCTCGCTGAACACACCCAAGATCAGCCCCCATCAAATTGTTTTGGGCATGCTCCAAGGTATCGAAGACGTCATTAGTAGAAGTAAGTTATCTGAGAAAGAGATTATTGGGGGAGGGATCGGGTTTCCCGGACTGGTCGACCCGATTAAAGGCGTCTCCGTATTCACACCAAACTGGGGATGGCATAACGTATCTATCGCCAGCCAATTGCGGGAACGCCTTTCGATACCGATCTATATCGATAACGGCGCCAAAGCCATGGCAATAGGGGAAATGTTATTTGGCGCCGGTCGTGGGGTCAACAATATCACCGTGTTACTGGTCGGAACAGGGGTTGGCAGTGGAATTATCACGGAACGAACCCTATTCCGAGGATCATCCAACAACGCAGGTGAATTCGGTCACACTACCTTGAATATGGATGGACCGCAATGCCGCTGTGGCAGCCATGGCTGTGTCGAGGTTTATATCGGTGCCAACGGCATCATTAGCCGGTATCAAAAGCTCACTTCTGATACACCGGTTCTTTCTGTGGATGACCAGATCGCCTTCATAAAATTCCTGCTCAGCGAATACGAAGTCGGTAATTCAGCAGCTATACAAACCCTGAATGAAACCGTACGTTACTTGGGAGTAACGATCGCCAACCTCATCAACGCCTACAACCCTGAGCTGCTATTACTGGGTGGTTGGTCAGGATTATTGTTAGGAAGTAAATTTCTCTCCCAGATTGAGGAGGTGGTTGCCCAGTATGCCATCCGGCAATCTCTAAGTAAAACTACTATCCGCTTGTGTCAGCTTGGGCAGGATTCGGTAGCCAAAGGCGCTGCATCGCTTGTGCTTGAACATTTCTTTGAAACCGCCGGGGAAAGCGAGTCGATGGTAATAGGCGGCAAAGTTGTCGATAGAATCTATAAACACAATACATAAATTGGGCATTTCCTCTTCGATAGCACCCAGAGGTACGGGAATGTTCCCGTTTCTTATGAAAAACCGCTGACACAATCAATTCAGAGTGCCGGATATTAACCCAGGGTGGTTTTGATCTTATAAGTGGACCCCGTTCAATCCGTTGGAAATAATTGCTTATCTTTCAGAATATAAGCCTGATCACATAAAATGGTGATCTCATCCAGGTTGTTGCTGGTTAACAAAATGGCACTGCCTTTTTCTTTGAGCTGGATCAGGTATTCATAGACATTCTTCCAGCCAGCCTGGTCGATCGAGTCGGTCGGCTCATCCAGCAACAACAGTGCCGGTTCTTCCAGGATGGCTTGGGCAAGACCCAAGCGTTTGCGCATTCCCACCGAATAGGTGTGCACCGGCTGCCGATTTTCTACATCCAACCCCACGATGGTCAAAACTTCTGCTATGCGAGATCGATCGATTTCATCTCCCATATCAGCCAGTATCTGCAAATTCCTGGCTGCGGAAAAACCGGGCAGGAATCCGGGAACATCGATCAACGCCCCCGTCCGCTCCGGAAAATCGCGTTCCTCGCCAATGCGCTTCCCCCACACCAGCACCTGCCCTGCGGTTGGCTTCACCAGCCCACAAATGATCCGTAAGAGCATGCTTTTGCCCGCCCCATTCGGTCCACTGATGCCGGTGATGCTGGCAGTGGGGATCTGCAGATCGATATTTTCAAACAAGGTCCATTGATTGAACCTTTTTGCGACATTCTTCAGTTCGACAGCATTTTGAGATTGTTCCATTTGATCAATTCTCCTCCTGTTTTGCAGCGTAGAAACTTGTGCGACGACTAATGATGAAACCGATCACCAGGCAAAGGATCACCCACACCGCCCAGAAGATCCATGAATATATCTCCGGAATGACACGCATCGGTGCCCATAAGGGGGTGAATTCCAGGTGGTTTTGCAGCATGAAGAAAGAGCTGATCCCATTTCCTCCGATCGGACCTCCATCCAGTGTCCCGAGTTTACTGCAAATGATTAGGATGATACCGCCCAGAAATCCAGCCCAGCGTTGCTTAAAAATGAGGTTGATGATCTGCACCAATAACCCGATCGCGAACCACCCGATCACCAGAAAGAACAAAATGTTCCAGAATGCCTGCAGCGGACCGCCGTTGATGATGGAATAGCCCAAATTGATACCGGAGCTGCTCAGACTTGCCGCGCTCCAGGTGCTTGAAATAGGATAATGGCTCAGCACCGGGAGGGAAAAACTCACCACCAATAACAGGGTATAAACGAAAGTGGATAACAATACAAAGAGCACTTTTCCCATCCACCAGGCATTGCGCGAGCCAAGCCGTAAGAGGATTTGCTGCCCGTACGAATCCTCCGGAGTCAGATCCGAAATCAGGAAGAGCCACAGGATCGAGATCACAAAATAGACGATCTCAGGCTTTCCGAAAGCCCAGATGAAAGCCTCCAGCGCATTCCCCTGAACAGCAGGTGCATAAATCGCAATGGCTGACTGGACGACTTTCTGCGCCCAATATCCCAGGCACAGCCCCACCGGAAGTGGCAATAACCAGCGCCTGCGCAAAATAAAATGCTTGAATTGGTATTTCAAAAAAGCATGCATCTTCATGGTTTTTCCTTAGTTTAAAACCTGCCGTTCCTTTTTTCCAAATAAAATAAAACTCACCACCCACCACAGACACAGCAAGCAATATTGGATCAGTGCGGCACTCAGATTTCCACCGGGGATCAGGATCGCCTCGGTGGAAACAAGCACATTCAAATGGCGGGAAGTCGGGATAATGTAATAGCCAAAACTGTAGTAAAGGAAAGGTATCCCAAAAACAATCAGGGAGCGCTTGGTCAGAAACGAAATTCCCATCGCCACGATGGCGTAGCAGGCACCGAACAACCCTGAAAACAGCAGCCCTAACCCCATATATCCCAGGGAGGAGAGTTCGATCGTATTCCCGGGTGCGATGGTGCTGCCCGGGATCATTTCCGCAAAATTAAAAACAAACGTGGGGATTTGGAGCGGCTCTGCCGGGAAGATCAAGAAGCACAACACCAACAGCACAGCAGCCGGTATGACTACCGCTGCCATGCCGGATAAAGCCACCGCCAGGAACTTCGCCCCTATGAATTCCTTATATGCGCTGCGCAGCAAGAAATGGTTGAGCATTTGCTCTTTTTTCTCCACGCTCAACGAATCTGCAAAGGGTAATACGGCGGTGATACAGGCGAAAAAGCCGTAATAACCCCGTTTCAGGATCTCCTGCCAGGCATTGATGGCGTTCAAAGGAGCTGTGTTACCTAAAATATTCACCTGGGAAAAACCATAAGCAAAGCTGAGCCCTGCCAGCAAGAA
>JAAZOK010000068.1 GCA_012797815.1 Chloroflexota bacterium
AATAAACAAAACAAAAAAGGAGAGAAAAATGGAAGAAACAAAGTTTAATATGCCGTTATTGGGAGATGATTTTCCAGAGATGAGCGTACAAACGACACATGGAAAGATGAACATTCCAGGTGATTTCAAGGGAAAATGGTTTGTCCTCTTCAGCCATCCGGCAGATTTTACCCCCGTCTGCACGACGGAATTTGTCGCTTTTCAAAAGCGCTATGAGGAATTCGAGAAAATGGATTGCCAGTTGGTCGGTATGTCCGTCGATCAGGTCTTTTCTCACATCAAATGGGTGGAATGGATCAAGGAAAATCTGGATGTCGAAATAAAATTCCCCGTAATCGCAGCCAATGACACGATTGCCAATCGGTTGGGCATGCTCCATCCCGGCAAAGGGACGAACACCGTCCGTGCGGTTTTCATCGTTGACCCGAAAGGAAAAGTGCGCCTGATCATGTATTATCCCCAGGAGATCGGTCGCAATATGGATGAGATCGTAAGAGCGGTCAAAGCTTTGCAGATCTCTGAAAAACAGGGCGCTGTTCCGGCTGGCTGGCCCAACAATGAGCTGATCAAGGATCGCATCATTGTATCCCCTCCATCCGATGAAAAAACGGCCAAGGAACGGCTGCAAGACAAATCACTGGAATGCTTTGATTGGTGGTTCTGCCACAAACCCTATGAAAAGTGATATTTTTTGAAGCCACTCCGTAAACAGAAGAAAAGGTGCTTAATGAGGAGCACCTTTTCTCATTTAAGGACCTTTCTGGAAGCGAGTGGGTCGTTCATGCGACCAGCCCGCTTGCGAATAGAAAAGCTGCGAGGGTCAAAGCAGTGCCTCCCATGCCGATCACTGCTCCCGTGACCAACTCTTTGAGGGTGTGACGCCCCATGCGCATCCTTGCCCAAAAGACCGGCACCAGGGTGAGGATGACGTACCAGATCTTTGCTCCCCAAAAATAGAGCAGCACCACGAATGGACCTGCCACCCCGCAGGCATGCCCGCTGGCTTTGAATCGGATCAGGCTGTTCACCAGTGCCAGGATCCCGCCTGAAGCCAGATACGAAACAAATATCATCTTCACCGGCAGCGGGGCACAAAACACGAAGCTCACGATCGTCCCCAGAACATACCCGGCAACGCACATGATAAATGCCAGCTTTCTTTCTCCTTCTCTGCCGGCGTTTTTATAGGCAGGCAGTACATGCTCGAGCAGATAGGCAGATAAGGGCATGACGGTCAGGAAGAAAAGGGAAATGCCGTACCACAGCGCGTTTCCACCAAAGATGTTTTGATCGTGCAAATAAAGGGCGGTTAACACATACAGCGCCACCAATGGGGCGACGCTGATCACACTGATGAGCTTGCTGATTTTATTTTTCATTGACTGTTTCTCCAGCACCTAGCCGTGGAATTTCAAAGATTCGGACTGTACCTGCAGTTTTCCTTGATGGTGGTTGGTATTTAAAGGCATTATAAGACTGCTGCTGGAATTTGACGGTGAAAAGGTTACCTCCGACAGCTTTCTCACTACTTTATTCACAAAATTTGGTCTGAAGAAGGACGATAGAATAGTAATAAATAAATATATGTCTCCTCTTATTTTTCCCCATAACGATTGGGAAGACATCAAAAAAATGCCATTACCACCGGAACATGTGTTGCGATTTTTCATGTTAATGATTGTGAAGCGGAGAGATTTCTCAGGTCGCTATGCTCCTTCGAAATGACGAGTAGTAAGGTGGGGTGGTTTCCCAATTTACTATTAGCTGAACACCTGCTTCCGGTTTTTCGCATAAAATTGAACGATAGATATTTATTGGTTTTGAAACAGATCAAAGAATTAAAATTAAGGTGAAGAAATGTGGAAAATTAGACCTGAACTGCTGGATCCCTCCCGTATCGAAGAAGTTGGCAACAAAGCTTTTGCCTACAAAGAAGAAGGCTTTCATTGTTCCGAAAGCATCATCCGCGCCGTGTGGTCGTATGTGATCCCCGATAGAAAGATATCCGATGATGTGCTGCGAATAACCATGCCTTTCCGCGGCGGCATGGCAGCCACCACCGGCAGCCACTGCGGCGGGCTGACCATGGGCATCGCTCTTTCCGGCGCGCTGTACGGCAGGTTGGAGCCGGATGGCGATTATAAACTGGCTCCTTCCATTGCCCGCATGTATTGGGGTCTATTCTTGGAAGAGTTCGGTACCTCGAACTGCACTTTGCTGCGCAGAGAGGAAGCCGGTCCCGAAGCGCCCACCATTTGCGGCTGCATCATCGTCCGTTCTGCCCGCCTGCTGCTTTCCTATTTTGACGCGTTGAAAGCGGATTTTCCGCCACTGGAGGAAATCTACTCCTGGACGGTCGATCGCAGCCGGGAAGAATGCCACGAGCGCGTTGTTCCGTTGAAAATGAACGATGAAGAGTGATCTGGTTGGCAGGTGGGTCAAAAACCAACCCCTCTCAGCTTTAGCGCGTTGAGGGTGGGATGTCCGAAACAAAGAACCACCCGCTTAGCGGGTGGAAAAAAAGGCTTAAAAAGGGAGTCACTCCCAATAAAATTGGTGGAAGTTCAAGCCATCAAAAAACGAGGAGTGACATCCGTGGATATAAGTTTAGCACACACGAAGTGGATGAGGAAGCTATGCTGTAAAGGGAATCGCTCTCTTGGAGCCCTGCCCAAATCCGTTGGTTTAATTATATCAACGGCGCACTTGTACACCCTTGCGGGTGCGTGCGCCCTGCCGGGGTTTCTTGCGCTTGTCGGCGCAAAAATTCGATAACGACGGCAAGCGGTCCTCATGATACCGCCCGCCGTCCTAATGTAAGGTACTACATTTCTTTGTGATATTTGGTGAGGTAATGGACGTTTGTAAAAACGAAAAACAAATAGACTGCGACCAGGGTGAGGATAACATACATGTCAACTTGCATGAGAGCAAATGCCAGTAATATGGCGCCATAAACGTATATCATCAAATCGTATGCCCGTGCCTTTGCCTTATTACTAATCGCCTGATTGCGCTCGTCTTTTTGCTCGACCTCTATTTGTTTTGCGGCTTGGGGATTTTTAAGCATCGTTTTGTTTTTGATTGCTATACCAAGATTGCCGCCAAAGATGCCCGCACCCATGCCTACACACAGATACGGCAATGTTTTAAGTACTCCGTCTGCTTCCGGCAACAGTTTGATAAGTACCAACCCCGCACCAAAAATAACCAACCCGATTGCAGACAGAAAAATATATCGACCTACCTTATACTGTTTCATTTCCCTATTCCTCCTCGTAAATAAAGATTTCCTCAATGCTCATTCCGAAGTATCTTGCAATTTTGAAGGCCAGAATGATTGATGGATTGTATCGACCATTTTCAAGTGAACCGATGGTTTGCCGGGATACTTCCAATGCGGCGGCAAGGTCTTCTTGCCGTATAGCATGCTGCTTTCTTATTTCTTCTAACCGATTTTTCAATTCACCACATCCCCTTTCTATGGAAAGTATACTTGTCATTTTGAGTATAACATCCGCAATAATAAATGTCAAGCGCGCTTTCCATCGGTTGCGAAAAAATTGTTCCTACCAACGGACCAATGACATGGCGCGATAGTCCGTCCGTTACGCTTGTTCAAACCGTCAGAGGGCGGGTAGTATCTTTCCGCAAACGGCGCGGGAAGATCTCCCCTTTTCTTGGAGTATTCATGGTGACCTGTCGATTTATGGACAATGAAATGGAGAGATTCCTCTGTCGCTTCGCTCCATCGGAATGACAGCAGCAGGTGGGTTGGTACAAACCACCTTTCCCCTTAACAACGCGGTAATATTTAAAGGGAGAACAAAAATAAATGGATGTAAAGATTGTTTCGAAAGCCGGTTTTGCCTTGATCGGGAAAATGGGGCAGGGCAAAGCAACCGAAGGTCCGCAATGGATACTGCCTTTGTGGAAAGAGGCAAATGAGAATTTCCATGAAATAAAACCATTAGCCGAACTGGACCCCGATGGAAATATCGCCGGTATTTGGGGAGCGATGAGCGATATAGAGGAAAAATTCGAAAAGTGGGGAGAGCAGGGCAAGTACCTGGCCGGGTGTGAAGTAAAAGATACGGCGGAAGCGCCTGCCGGTTGGACGAAGTGGGTGATCCCGGCTTACACCTATGCGGTGATATCCTGCAAGCAGGAAAGCTATCAAGAAGCATTTACCTATATGATGGATAAGTACCTGCCGGGAAATAAGTATCAGGTGGTTGGCGCTGTTCACGAATTCTATCCGCAGGATGGCACGGATCGTATAGAGCTTTATTTCCCTGTTCGACGGGATTAGTCCTGTCGGGTAGACTGGTACAACCCGCCGAAAATAGCATGACCTGACGATTTATGGTCGACAAAATGAAGAGATCCCTCTGTCGCTTCACTCCATCGGAATGACGATCAGTAGAGTGGGTTGGTACGACCCTTTCCTGTATGTTGCGGTAGGGTGGGTTGGATCTTCAACCCACCAAAAATAACGTGACCTGTCGATTTATGGACAATGAAATGGAGAGATCCCTCCGTCTCTTTGCTCCGTTGAAATGACAGTCAGCAGGGTGGGTTGGTACGACCATTTCCTGTATGTTGCTGTAGGTGGGTTGGATTGGTACCCAACCCACCACATGCATTTCCCCAAGCGCAATTTTCATCAATTGATCGACCCTCTGAGAAAGAATCTCCTGTGAATTTGCGCAATTTCGGTCAGGCAAGTTTCGTTCATGCTGCGTATCCTCAATGCAAAAGGAGATCAATCTTATGGCAAACAAACCTGAGAAAAAATCATCGTATGAAATCCATCCGATTGGATTTGTGCAGAGCGATGAACAGAAGGGGCAATTTGAAATAAAACTGCTTCCACCCTTCAATGAAGGACTTGAAAAACTGGCTGCCTTCAGCCATGTGATCATTCTCTGGTGGGCTGACCGGCATGATAACTCTGAGGAGCGCAGCATTCTGATCACCCCGCTTCCGTATGCGAAAGGCACAAAGGCGGGAGTCTTCGCCTGTCGCAGCGAATACCGTCCCAATCCGATCGGCATCACCACCATGCCGATCCTGAACATCGATGAAGCAAACGGGATCATCACGCTTCCGTGGATCGATGCGTTCGACGGCACCCCCGTTCTGGATCTGAAGCCCTATATCCCTTCTTCAGATCGGGTCAGAGACTTCCGGGTGGCGGATTGGATGAAGGAGTGGCCGGAATGGATGGAAGACGCGGGCGCTTTCTTCGCAGAAAATGAGGTGGATTTCGGATAACCGGTTTATTCTGATCCTGGTTCCGGTATAAAAAGCCGGGACCAGGGGTAAAATGAAAAGGAAAAGAGAGGGTGTGAGAGAGTGATGCAGCCTGTGGTTTGCGAAAAAAAACAGCTCGTTCTGTTGGGCATGAATTTTTACGGCGATCCGTTTGATTCCCGGACGGGGTGGGATGATGAAAATGAGATCGGGCACCTGTGGGCGCGCTTTAATAAATTCCTCTCCTCCCATCGGAGCAAGGCAATTGTTGAACCGCCGCCATTCTATGAGGTCCACATCTACACCGATGAAACCGATGAAAAGGGCAAGTTTGAGGTTTTTGTAGGGGTGGAAGCAGATCTGGAGCATCTTAAAACGCTCCCCGCTGAACTATGCATGAAGGTGCTGCCCGAAACCCAGTATGCCATCTTTACTTTCCATGGAGAAGAGATCACATCGGATTGGGAAAAAACACTGCAGGATTGGCTCACCACCTCCGGATATGGAAGCCCCTATTCCTACAATTTCCAGTATTATGATGCCCGCTTCAAAGGGATGGATAGGATCGCTGAATCCGTTCTGGATGTGTATGTTCCTGTTGTAAAAATTGCCTGATCCATGCACACGCAGATCGAGATCATTCACCAGGCAATTGAGTTCATCGAATCTCAATTACAATCCCGCGTCACGATCGCGCAGATCGCGGAGCATGCCGGCTATTCCCTTTTTTATTTCATCCGTACTTTCAATAAGATCACTCATCAAACCCCCTATGATTATCTGATCACCCGCCGGCTGGGTGAAGCGCTGAAAATGCTTGGCGAAACCGACCGCCGCATCACCGATATCGCCCTGGATTTCTGCTTCGAGACCCCCGAAAGCTTCTCGCGCGCTTTCAAGCGCCTGTTTGGAGTGCTCCCCAGCCTCTGTCGTAAAGAGGGTCTACCTGAATCTGTTTTCCCTGTTTCCCCAAAAACCCTGCAGGATCTGCAGTTCATCAATCGCAGCGGTTTCATTTCCCCGGCAGTAATCGAGTGCGAAGGAAAGATAATCTGCGGGCTGCCGGCTGAATTTGACGTTGATGATGCGGTGGGGTATCTGGATCACGAAAAACAATTACGAACGCGGATGGCGTCCTATTTAAAAGCAGGGATTATCACGGTGCGATCCTATTCAGATAGTCGCTGGCAGCATGGCTATCCGTTCAGCGGCTGTGCGGTGGAGAAGGGAGAGGGAATCATCCCTCCCCTTACCGTCCAGCGGATTCCCTCCGGGCAGTATGCCAGAATATTCTGCCGGGAAGCCGACCGGCGGGCAGCCCTGCGCTACCTGCTGTATACCTGGTTGCCGAAGACGGATTACAAATTGAAACATCGATTTACGGTTGAGGAAACATATGCGGGTGCGGATTCGGGAATGAAACGAGCTTTAAGGATTCCCATTCTGAAAATATAGGAACTAGAAAACACAGCTTTTTATTTAAAGGACGATATAAAATTTCACAATAGGCATTTGTCTCAAATTGGTAAGCGTTCTGCAATAATAAGAAAAGAAGCCCGTTTGTAGTGCACCCCATATATTGGACAAAAGTTAAGTAGAACCAAAGGACTGAGTACGGAATTGAACAGGACTCAGTCCTTTTAGTTTAACCTTAATTCGTCGATTATTGTAGTAATCAATGTACTCCGATAGCTCCTTTGA
>JAAZOK010000074.1 GCA_012797815.1 Chloroflexota bacterium
AAGAAAAAAGGTGTCTTTGGTCTGTTGTTCAATTTCGGAACGGTCTTCATCCGCGTGGGGGATGTGGATTTCACTTTTGATTATGTCCCGGATCCGTCCTATGTTCAGCAGGAAATATTCAATCAGTATCGAAGATTGAAGGACAAAGAAAAGAAGGATTCTTTGCAACTGAATGGAGAGAGACTGGCGCACTGGATGGACGCATATCATAAGGTTATCAATACCCAGGCTTCAGAAGATCAAGAAGACGACCCGCTTTAAAACTGAGCGTGTTATAATTCGGATGATATTTATAATAAATATAATAATATTTAGGTCAAGATAAAAATGAGTGTAAGAGAAGTGATCAAATTACCGCATCCCACCTTGCGGAAAAAAGCGCATGACGTGCACAATTTTGATGATGCGTTTCAAGAGCTGGTGGAAGATATGGTGGAAACTATGCGGGTCGAGGATGGAGTAGGTCTGGCAGCTCCGCAGGTGAATCAATCTTTACGGGTCATTGTGGTTGAATACCCTGAAGATGATAGTAAGGAAGATGCCCCAAAGAAGTTATTTGTCATGGTCAATCCCGAGATCGTGAAACGATCGGAAGAAACCATATTGGGCATCGAAGGCTGTCTATCGGTTCCGGATATCGTGGGAGAGGTGGAACGATCAGAAAAAGTGGAAGTACGCGGGTTGAACCGTTACGGGAAGAAAATGAAAGTGCGTGCTAAGGGATGGCTGGCACGTGTATTCCAACATGAGATCGATCATTTGAATGGAGTGCTGTTCGTGGATCGTGCTACCCAGATCTGGAAGACCAGCGAGATAGAAGAAGAGGTGCCGGTAGAGTGAGTATCGGGTACACTTAACGGCATGTTTCTCAAACATTTGTCGCTGACCAATTTCCGTACCTTCCAAAGGCTGGAGATCGATGTTCCGGCAGGAATTACCGTGATGGTGGGGAACAATGCGCAGGGGAAGACCAGTTTTCTTGAAGCCATTAATTTCTTTTCGACATTAACATCCGTTCAGGCAGGACGCGATCGGGAACTGATCAACTTTCAATCCCTGGATGAAGAATTGCCCGTGGCTCGTCTGGTGATGGAATATGTGCGCGGGGAAAAGACGCATACCATGGAAGCGCGCTTGATCTTAGGAAACGGGGGCAATGGAAATGGGCGGTTGCGCAAGGAAGTGTTGTTGGATGGGGTGAAGCGACCCCTGCAGCACGCGCTGGGTAATTTCAATTCGGTCATCTTTCTCCCGCAAATGACCGAAATCGTGGAAGATGGTCCGGATGTGCGACGGCGCTATTTGGATATGACCATCTCTCAAGTTTACAATGGTTATGCTCGTGAGCTCTCCGCCTATATGCAGGCGATCGCCCAACGCAATGCCCTGTTGAAGAATCTGGCAGAGAGGGGCGGTGATCAGGCACAACTCGATTTTTGGGATGAGCGGGTGGCGGAAAAGGGTAGTTTTATCATTCGTACCCGTATGCAGATGCTGGCGGAATTTGAGGAACTGGCGTCACTGGTGCATCTCGATCTGACGGCGCAGCAATCGCCACTGAAGATAGAGTATTTGCCGGGTTTGGATATGCGTGCTTTTGTGAGCGAACAAAAAGCTTTGGACATAGATCCGGCATCGACATCTGAACTGCTGGATTTGAAACAGGATGAGCTGAAGGGTGCATTTATCCGGAAATTACAGGTTCTGCATCGTGAAGAGATCAGCCGTGGCGTGACCACCATCGGACCGCATCGTGACGAACTGCGTTTCATCGCTAATCAGGTGGATGCCGGCACTTACGGTTCACGTGGTCAGGTCCGCACGGTGATGATGGCGCTCAAGATCGGAGAGATGCAGTGGTTGCACGCCAGGACGGGCGAACGTCCGGTGCTGCTGTTGGACGAAACCATGGCGGAATTGGATCTGGCACATCGCGATGCGCTGCTGCATGCCCTGACCGATTGCGAACAGGCGATCCTGACAGCCACCGATGCGCATATGTTCAACGTTGACTTTCTGGCAGGCTGCAGTATGTGGCAAGTGCAGGAAGGGCGCATTCAACCAGCCTGACTCCGAATCAAAAATGGTCTTCCTTTCATCCATAAAGGAATGGTATTTTTAAAATTGGTATGCTAAGATTCTAGATACAAGCCATTGCAGCCGAAATAGGAGGGCACATGTCAGGATCCACTACGCGCCAGATTCGGGTGTTCATCTCATCCACTTTTCGTGATATGCAGGCAGAGCGTGATTATCTGGTCAAGTTCATATTTCCACAATTGAGAAAACTTTGTGAAGAGCGAGGAATAGCCTGGAGTGAGGTGGATTTGCGCTGGGGTATCACCAGTGAACAATCCGCCGAAGGGCAGGTATTGCCTATTTGCCTGGAAGAGATCCGGCGTTGCAAACCTTACTTCATAGGGTTATTAGGGGAACGCTATGGCTGGATCCCCGAAAAGATTGATCCCGCCATCATAGAACGTGAGCCGTGGCTGGCAGAACAGTTAGATCACTCTGTCACCGAATTGGAGATCTTGCATGGAGTTCTCAATGACCCCACGATGGAGAAACATGCTTTTTTCTATTTCCGTGATCCGCATGCAATGCCGCATGTGAAAAAAGATGATTATTTGGAAATGCCCAGCCAGGCAGAGATTGACCGTTTTGGTACGCAGGAGGCAGGCAGGCGCGCCGAGTCACGGAAAGAAAAACTGGCAGCTCTAAAAGAACGGATTCGCAAAAGTGGTCATCCTGTAAAAGAAAACTTCGAAACTCCGCAACAGTTGGGAGAATGGATTCTGCAAGATCTGACCGCGACCATCGACCGGCTTTACCCGGAAGGTTCACAGCTCACCGCTTTGCAGCGGGAAATACAGGAACACGAAGCATTTGCTGCCAGCCGCAGGCAGGTATATACCGGCGGAGAAAGATATTTCAGTCACATCCATGATCATCTGGCTCATGATCATTCCCCGCTGGTGGTAGTGGGGGAATCCGGTCTTGGCAAATCAGCCTTGCTGGCCAACTGGGGTTTAAGGTATCGTGAGGAGCACCCTGATGAGTTGGTAGTGATGCATTTCGTCGGAGCCAGTGCGGCTTCCAGCGATTGGGCAGCCATGCTGCGGCGTATCATGGCTGAGCTACAGGAACGCCTGGATATTCAGGAAGAAATACCAACCGATGTGGATGAGTTAAGGGCAGCTTTTCCTGCCTTTCTGTACAAAGCCAGCCGGAAACGCAAGCTCGTTCTCATTCTGGATGCGCTCAATCAATTGGAGGATAGGCAGGGCGCTCAAGAGTTAACCTGGTTGCCGGGGGAATTCCCTGAGAATGTGCGGGTGATCCTTTCGACATTGCCAGGGAAAGCCCTGCAGGCTGTCGAAGCAAGAAAATACCCTGTTCTGCGGATGGAACCCCTCACGCAACAAGCCGGAGAAGAATTGGTGAAGGCGTTCCTTGCTGAATATTCCAAGCAACTCAGCACTTCCCAGGTGAGCCGGATTGTGCAGGACCCGCAATCTGCCAATCCATTAGGGTTGCGCATCTTGTTGAACGAACTGCGCCAGTTTGGAGTTCATGAAAAGTTAGATGAAGTCATCCGGCACTACTTGAGTGCCGGTTCGATCACCGGATTATTGGAACTGGTGTTTGAACGTTGTGAAAAAGATTTTGAAACAGGACGACCCGGTTTGGTAAAAGATACGCTCTGCAATATCTGGGCTGCCAGGCAGGGTTTATCGGAAGCGGAGTTGTTGGATCTGCTGGGAGATGAAGAAGGACCTTTGGCTCAGCGCATCTGGTCACCGCTGCACCTTGCTCTGGAGGAATCGTTTATTGAGCATGGCGGGTTGATTGGTTTCTCGCATGAATATATCCGCAGGGCGGTCGAAGAACGCTATCTTGAGGGTGAGACTGAAAAGAAAACTGTTTGTAAGGGTCTGGCGGATTATTTCCAGAAGATACCCGGATTTCCCAGAAGAAAGGTCGATGAACTCCCCTGGCAGTTGCAGAGGATAGAAGATTGGGACGGGTTATATGCTGTTCTGTCCGACCCCGCTTTTTTTATGGCTCAATGGGATATCAACCAGTATGATCTCTATGCCTACTGGACTTCCCTCGAAGAGAACTCGAATTTTAATAGAGATCAGGCATATCGGGGTGTTTTAGAAAATCCTCTACTCCCAGGGTATAAAGTTTTCTTGTTTTGGCTTTCTTTATTTTTAATGAACTCGGGTTATTTGGATACTGCCATGGATCTATTAAAAGAGCAGGAAAAGATCGGTCGCTTCAGTGGGAATGTCAATTACATTCAAAATTCTTTGGGCAACCAGGCTTTGATCTTGAGAACATGGGGAAAGCTGGATAAAGCCATGAGCTTGTTCAAGGAACAGGAAGATACCTATCGGAAATTGGGGGATCGTCATGGATTACAGCTTGCGCTCGGCAATCAGGCGACGGTTTTGTATACGTGGGGAAGTTTAGACGAAGCCATGCAAATGCTGAAAGAAAAAGAGCACATCTGTCGAGAGTTGGGGGATAAGCAGGGTATACAAACCTGTCTGGGTAACCAGGCGCTGATCTTGAAGTCGTGGGGCAAATTGAATGAATCCATGGAATTGTTAAAGGAACAGGAACTGATCTGCCGCGAATTGGGGATAGAGAATGCCCTCCTGGTTTCTCTGGGCAATCAAGC
>JAAZOK010000035.1 GCA_012797815.1 Chloroflexota bacterium
CCCCAGGTTCAAAGAGCGTCCAAAAGTAAACTGCCCCGGTTTGATATGCACAATTTCCGCACCGGCAGCCTGCGCGATCGCCACCGTTTTATCGGTGGAACCAGAATCAACCAGGATCACCTGCACCGCTTTAATGCTCTGTGAAGCAATCCCCTGCAGCAATTTTCCAATGTGTTTTTCTTCGTTATAAGCCCGAATGACAAGTGAACAAAGCGGTTTCATGATCTGTGTAAGAACTGCTCCTTCTGTTGGATGCCGCGCAGGATCGTAGCGATCGCCGGGGAATTTTGTGCCTTTAGCGCCTGCGGTTTGAAATTCTTGATCTTGACATAGCCCTTCCACAGGTTCTCATCCTCCAGGAAATCGCTGAAGGATAAAGAAGCCAGGAAGAGCTGACTATATAATACTTTGCGTGAGTTGGAGACAAACTCCGCCGGGATTTCAATTTTCTCAGACTTTATAAATTTCTCAAGAGTATTACAGAATTCATCTTTTGACTTGGGGAAGAACACGGTGGGCACCTGCGTGTAACGAGCTTTCCCCGCGCACAAAACTGGTTTGCCCATGATGGATGCTTCCAGACCGATGGTGGAATTATAGACCATCACGAATTTGGCAACATCGATCAGGTCATAGGAGCTGATATATTCATTGGCATTGATGAAACGCACATTGGGCAGGTCCAGCACATTCTGCTTCACCATCCAATCTGCCACCGTTTCAGCACTCTCTTTGCCAATCCGCAGTTCATCAGGGTGGGCTCGGATGACAAACAGGATCTCAGGATGCGTTTTGATTGCTTTTAGTACAGATTCCAACCAGACGAACATATGCGGAAAGATCACATTGGCATGGGATTGGCTGGTATCGAACACCACATTGGTAAAAACAGGCACGATGGCTTTGAAATCCCCCATCTCACCCTGAAAAGCGCTTTTCAAGTCGCGCATTTCCGGCCAGAATTTCACCCCGGCGGTGGTAAATTTTCCTGCCCGGCGCTGCGCCAGATAATCATCCAGTAATCGGTCCTGTTCCTCTGTCAATGAAAAAGTCTCAGGAATATCGATCGGATAAGCCGTAGCCTCTCCACTGGTAAAGAAAGTGGAGAGGGGCAGCATGCCCACCTCATGGGTATACACCGGAATATCCCGTTGCAGTGCCAGAAAACGAGCCACTGCCTCAGGATAGAACATGCCATTGAAGACGATCACCGCCTGCGGTTGCGCCTGGTCCAGCAGATGGTTGAATTCTCTTACAATGGTCTCTGCCGACAACAAATAGTGGCGCGCCAACTGGCGGGTATCTTCATCATCCACCAGATGATGGCGCCGCAGTATCCAGCGCAGGGAGGGAAGGATCAATTTCCCCAGCGGCACATCATCCAATGGGTAGGTCAGGAGTTCTTCAAGCGGCAGGTCTTGAAGCTCCTGTTTCATTGCGGCGTTCATCTCAAATTCGAAAGCCCGGACGCTGCTGTTGACATACATATCTTTAGAAGTACGAATGCAGCGCGTGCAGGGAGGAGCCTGAATGGGATCATCGCGATTGGTTCCCAGCACACAACGGCTCATGCCGCGGGCGCACACGAAATGGATAACCGGATAACCCGCCATGCGTAATGCCCAGGCTGTGATCAATGAAAAACCGGCATTTAAACTGATCCCCTCCAGGCGGGTTGAGGCATTGAAGATGATAATGGGAGGTTGATCAGGATTTTCGGGATCGTTATCCGGAATTTGCTTTGAAATTTGGCTAATGCGTTTTCGATTTAAACGATGTAAATGCTCACGCTGTATCTTAGCCGTTATGCGACGAATAGGATTTTCCACAGGTCAATTGTATTATGAATATAGCGCTCTGGGCGAGTGTTTCTTTGCGTTATTTTACCCGGCGAAGCTTATTCAAAGAAGATCGCTCACTATCATATACTTTCTTTACACCATCACCCATGGCCTGTTCGGTAACACGGATATATTTCACCAGTTTGCGGAATCCACCAGGTTCTACAGAGGCAGCCTGATCGTTGCCCCACATTGCCCGGTCCAAGGTGAAATGACGTTCCACCAGGCAGGCACCCATGGCAACCGCCACCACCGAAGTGACCAGCCCAACTTCATGCCCCGAATAGCCGATCGGGCAGGCATATTTATCACGCAGGGTCTGGACCATCTTCAGGTTCAATTCATGAGGATCACATGGGTAAGCGCTGGTGGCATGGGTGACCAGGAGATTCTCCAAACCAACCACTTTGACGGCATCATCGATCTGGTCAGCCGTCGACATGCCGGTAGAGAGAATGAGCGGGCGTCCGGTTTCACGCACCTTCAGAAGCAGTTCATGATCGGTAAGGGAAGCCGATGGCAATTTGTAACAAACAGGAGAGAATTGCTCAATGAAATCCACCGAATTGGTATCCCACACCGAAACGAACCAATCAATGCCGATCTCTTTACACAATTTATCGATTTCTTGATAATCCTCTTTATTGAACTCTACTTTATACCGGTATTCCAGATAGGTGATGTAACCCCAGGGGGTCTCCCGCATTTGACTTTGCTGCTCTTTCGGAACGCAAACTTCCGGAGTACGTTTCTGGAATTTGACCGCATCCACACCGGCATCCTTAGCCGCCAGGATCAGTTCTTTAGCGATGTTCAGATCACCATTATGGTTGATACCGATCTCTGCCACCACATAAGTAGGGTGTCCATCCCCCACCAGTTTGTCGCCGATCTTTATTTCTCGTTTCATTGAAATCTCCCGTCTCAACCCTTATGAGGCTAAAAAGCTGCCGATCAATTGCATGTCGCACTGTTCAGTGCATTTAATGCCGGGGGTCAGGTTGAAATGATCCATGCGGAAAGCTCCATACTTCTCCCCATTCCAGATATCATGCAGGCTTTCCGTATGGGCATCGCCCAGCACGATCTCGTTGTTGAAATCTTCCACGCACTCACAGGATTCCCCATTCGATTTAATGGTCATAGAAGACCAGGGGAACTGGCAAAACTCGATCCAGTGGATGGAATTGGTACCCGCCTTGTTGTCCTCGTACCATTGCTGATCCTGGCTCTTCAAATAGATATAAACGTCCATTCCGGCAAATTTTTCTTTCAAGCGTTCAAATTCATCTTGCTGTTCGGGTTTATTCAGGTTCAACATAGTAATCACGATCGTGGTAGAGAGATTCTTTTGCGCTTTAATGTTCAAGAGTTCCACGATCTGCCGGTAACTCTCGGAGAAGTTGGAAAGATATCCACGAATCTCTTTATGGCGTTCATCATCCACACTCTCGATCGAATATTTAACATAATCCAGCCCGTTCTCAAATGTCTCGATGGTACGCTTCATATTGATATTGGCAGGATTGCAGCTGAAATAACTGGGGATGCCTTTTTCGGTCATCCACTGCACGTATTGGGGAATTTGTTTATCCAACAATGGATCACCATACCCATGCAGCACGATCACTTTGGGAATGACATATAAGAAGAAATGATTTTCGCTCATATCATCCGGACGGATTCCATAATTTTGGGTTACAAATGCTTCCCAGTCGGTCCATTCCTGAGGCGTCCAGGGACGCGTTTGATCAATGATCTTCTTGAAAAGTTCAGGCGGCATTGTTTCGATAGGGCGCGTCATCATGGTCGTGCGCGGGCACATCTCGCAACGCATATTGCAGGAATTGGTGGTTTCGATGTTATACAGCACCGGTTCCGGGCTGCGAAACTCTTCTAATTTCTGCAACAAGTAATCGCGCTCGAATTTTTCGCCCTTCATTAAGCGATATTTCAGATCATAGACTTTTTGGTAAAAATGGATATCGATCATTCAACATTCTCCATCGTGGAATTTATTCAAATCAGGAAAGTTATTATAACCTGCCCGCGGTTATTATAAACCGGCAAAGCAAGGATTTAATAAAGCCTGAAAAATCTATAAATATTCCTTTAATAATAGATCGCAAAACTCGCGCACCGCGCCGTGCCCACCACGGTGCGATAAAAGCAAATCGGCCCGGTTCCTGACAGTTTCATGAGCATCCGATGGCGCGGCAGTGTAACCCACCATGTCAAAACAGCCCAGGTCATTCACATCATTCCCGATATAAGCCACCTGTTCCGGCGCCACTGAGTATTCAGATATCAATGCCTTGATAACGGACGCTTTATCATCGATACCCTGTTTATAGGGAAGCTGCAATTTTTCGCATCGTTTGGCGACCACCGGATTCCTTTCTTTGGATATCACCACTACCGGAATGCCCAACTGTTTGCGCAACAATTCCAACCCCAATCCATCCCCTCGGTTGGCAGCTACCATTTCGTGCCCCTGTTCATCCACCCAAACCCGGTCATCGGTCATCACGCCGTCAAAATCCAGCAGGACCAGGGACAGTTTGGAGGGGAATCCCTTTTTCCTTTCTGAAGGGATGACCATCTCCAGGCTACCGCCCATGATCAGGCGTTCGGCATTTTGCCAATCGTACATGGTATCAATATCGATCGTAAACGACTGGTCAATGAGCAAGGGATAGATCA
>JAAZOK010000127.1 GCA_012797815.1 Chloroflexota bacterium
GAACCGTTGCGCAAGAAACCGAATAACAGCGCGGAAAGGACTACCCCTAAGGGGTGGTTCTTCCCCAGTAATGCCAGAGCGATGCTGTCAAACCCATAACCGGAGGAAAAGGCGGGCACCAGACGGTGATTTAGCCCTAAAACTTCATTCGCACCTGCTAATCCAGCCAGAGCGCCGGAGAGCGACATGGCGATGACGGTGGTTTTGGTGGTTTTGATGCCGGCATAACGAGCGCCATTGGGATTGGATCCGACGGTGCGCAATTCAAAACCCCAAGAGGTTTTAAAGAGCAACCAGTATATGAAATAAGCCACTCCCAAGGCAATGAAAAAGCCGATATGAAAGCGGATCTGATCCGGGAAGAGGCGGGTCAACTCGGCGGTCGGTTGGATCCAGGGTGTCTTGGGTGTATATTCATTGGGGTCTTTCATCGGTCCGCGCAGCATGAAATCGCTTAATCGGAATGCGATATAGTTCATCATGATGGTGATGATGACCTCATGTGCCCCGGTCTTGGCTTTCAAATAGCCCGGCACAAAACCCCACAAGGCACCTCCGAGTGCACCTGCCAATAAAGCTACTGGAATATGAATGTATGCGGGTAACCCGGTGATGGCGTATCCTGCAAACACGCCGGTCATGGCACCGATAAAAAGCTGTCCTTCGGCACCGATATTGAACAATCCAGCCCGAAAGCCAAGTGCGACCGAAAGCCCACCAAAAATGTACGGTGTGGTTTGTACCAGACTCTCAAAGAAGGGATTGATGGCGCGGCGGATCTCGAGACCGTCACCGCTCTGGAAAGCGGCAATGATCTTATGGGGGTCGCCAAAAGCCCCGGTGAACAAGGATGAATAGGTATTCCAGGTTGTGCCGAGGGCGGTTTTGATGCCTTCCCAGAAAGAAATAGAAAAGGCGTCATAAACTTCAACGGTCGTAATAGCCACGAGCAAACCGCTGAGCAAGATACCGGTCAGGATAGCAAGGAATGTAACCATCCCGGAACTCTTCGATAATTCTTCGAAGAAAATACCCAGCGCATTTGGTTTCTTTTTTTGTTCTTCCATTACAAAATTCCTTATGTCAAGATGATATTTTCTTCATGCTTTGCCCGTGATTTCATTTCATCACTGGGTTTAATCCCCGCCATGAGTAATCCGAGCATCTCTTTCGATACGTCTTTGGCATCTAGAATATCCAAAATTTGCCCGCGATACATGACTGCGATACGGTCTGAAAGCTGCATGATCTCGTCCAATTCGGTTGAAACCAGTAATACGGCACAACCGTCGTCTCTCTTTTCCATCAGCCGGTGGTGGATGTATTCGATCGAACCAACATCCAACCCGCGGGTCGGTTGTGAGGCGATCAATAATTTGATGGGGCGGGAAAATTCGCGCGCAACAATGACCTTTTGTTGGTTGCCACCGGAAAGGGTATTCACCGTAGTGTTAATGCTGGGGGTGCGGATGTCAAATTTCTCAACCAGATTCTTTCCGTTTTCTGCGATCTTATCGAATTGCATGACGATTCCCTTTGAAAAAGGGCTTTGATAATAAGTATTGAGAATGAGATTTTCCGAAACAGGGAACGCCAGGATCAGTCCATCCTTTTGGCGATCTTCTGGGATATGGGCTGAACCCAGTTCGGTGATGAAGCGGGGAGATTCCTTGGTGGTGTTTTTGCCAAGGATCTCGATCTTTCCCTCAGACGGAGCGAGCAACCCGGTCAATGCACGAACTAACTCGGTTTGCCCGTTACCCTGTACACCGGCGATTCCCAACACCTCCCCTTCGCGCACATCGAATGTAACGTCGTTGACGGCAAATTGCTCCTGTGCATTTAAGACTTGCAGATTTTCCACGTTGAGAATTACGTTGCCGGGTTTAGCGGTTTTCTTTTTTACCTTCAGTTCAACTTCACGTCCTACCATCATGCTGGCGAGTTTCTTCGTGTCGGCTTCTTTGGGTGTGGTCGTACCGATCACTTTGCCGCCGCGTATCACGGTGATGCGGTCTGCACATTCCATCACCTCGCGCAATTTGTGCGTGATGAAAATGATAGATTTTCCTTGTTCAACCAGAATATGCATGATTTTGAATAGTTCATCCACTTCCTGGGGAGTAAGAACTGCGGATGGTTCATCCATGATCAAGATCTCTGCCTCACGGAAGAGCAGTTTGATTATTTCTACTCTTTGCTGCGTTCCAACGGGCAGGTCACGGACATAGGCATTGGGATTGACATCTAATTTATAAGTATCTGAGATTTTTTTAATTTTTTCAGATGCCTTCTTCCGGTCTAATAAACCACCGAATTTCACATCTTCTTCACCCAGCATGATATTTTCTGTAACGGTGAAAACCGGAATGAGCATGAAGTGTTGGTGAACCATCCCAATACCTGCCTTGATCGCGTCAGTCGGTTCATTGATGATGACTTTCTCCCCGTTAACGAAAATATCACCCTCATCTTGAGAATACAACCCGTAAAGAATGTTCATGAGGGTTGTTTTGCCGGCTCCGTTTTCCCCCAGTAATGCGTGGATCTCACCCTTCTCAAGAGTCAGATTGATATGGTCATTCGCGAGCACCCCCGGGAAACGTTTGGTAATTCCTCTTAATTCGAGTAAAGGCGCCATTATTTCCTCATCTATTATTTAATTGTCCAACAAATGCGTGTATTTTACCACATGGTGATATGGTGATTTAGAAAAAGAGCCAAGAAACTTGATCTTGGCTCTTTTCTTTATTGATATTCCCTCAATTACCGGGTGGGCATTACTGCAATGTCACCGGCGATGATTTGAGGAATGAGGGCTTCGATTTCGGCTACCAGATCAGCAGGAACTTTATCAGCCCAGCCTGTGCCATAGACGAGTCCTACGCCACCATTATCAAGGGTCAGGGCATAGTCTTCACCACCAGCGAATTCGCCGTTGATGACTTTTTCGATGCTGTCATAGACGAAGACGTTGATTTTCTTCATGGTGCTGGCTAAGATAAAATCTGCCTGGTCGGGATATTTCACGGACCAGTCATCATCCACACCGATCAGGAGACCAGAACCTCTTTCCTGCATAACTGCCAGGGTTCCTGCACCAACAGGACCGGCAACGGGCATGATGATATCGGCGCCTTCATCAAGCAGGGTTTCGCCCAGCGCACGACCATCATCGAGGCTTTCAAAGTTACCGACTTCCAATCCTTGTTGGGTTTCCATGTCCCAACCGAGGACTTCCACTGTGGTTCCGTGGACTTCGTTGTAATAGGCGACGCCCATTGCATATCCATCCATGAATGCCTGTGTAGAGGGGAAGAGGATGCCAACATAGGTGCCAACCTTACCGGTTTCGGTCATTCCGGCTGCCAGATAACCAGCCAGGAAGGTAGCTTCCTGAATGTCGGAATAGTTACCGCGCACATTGGGAAGATCCATATTCCCATTATCGATGATGGCGAAATTCACATCCGGATTGGCGGTTGCGGCTGCAGCGGTGGCGTCAGCGAGCAAAAAACCAACGGAGATGATCAAATCGCAACCTTCTTCGATAAAGGAATTCAGGTTGACTTCGTAATCAGATTGCTGTTGAGATTCCAGGTATTTTACGGTTACGCCGAAATCAGCAGCAGCCTGTTCCATGCCTGCCCAGGCGGTGGCATTGAATGATTTGTCATCAATGCCGCCAGTATCGGTAACCTGGCAGAATGTCATCGCGGGAGCGGCTTCTTCTGCGGCTGGTTCTTCTGCTGCGGGTTCTTCGACCATTGCTTCTTCAGTGGGGGCTGCTTGGGTGCAGCTTGCCAGCACTACGGAAGCGATGATCAAGATGGAAAAAAGAAACGAAAGTTTTTTGGTCATTATCTCTCCTCCTAGAGAAATTAGGTTTTTGGGAAATGCGCACGCATTTCCCTTGAAGTTTAAGTATAGCTGGTTTAAAAATCAAAATCAAGTTCCCGAATATGTATTCTGTCACCAGTATTCAGTATTATTGTTTTATTTCTCCACGCTTGACTCCGGCGATGCTGAACAGGGCGCCCAATAGGAAAATGGGGCTGATGATCATCAAAAGATCATACCTGCCGGAGCTGAATTGAATGATGAATCCATACAAAATGGGTCCGAGAATGGCTGCCAGAGTCGAGAACAGGTAATACAAGCCGGTATAGGTGCCAATACGATTGGCTTCGGTCATATCTACCACCATGGGTAATGAGTTGATGTTGATCAATGACCAGGCAATGCCGGTGATCATCAGGATCACTCCGATCACGGGAACTTTTCCCAAAACGGGCAGAGTGGTCAGTAGTGTGGTCAGGAAACCCGTCGGCAGGATGAAAAGCGAAGCGATGCATAACCCCATCAGTACGATCCCGGCGATGATGGTCTTTTTACGTCCAACGGCAGCACCAATATATCCGGAAGGGAGGGCGAACAGAACAAAAAATACAGATAGTTGCCCCAGCAAACGAGCGGCATCTGATTCGCTGATTCCCAAGAAATTCTTCCCATACAAGGTGAAAAATGCTTCAATCCCGTTATAGGCGATGAACCAGAAAAAGATTGCCAGCAAGATACGCAAAGTATTACGGTCCTTTTCCTCGAAGATCAACTTCACGGATTGGAATAGATTGGGAGCCTTTTCTTCTGAGTGTTCAAATTCCTTTGGCTCCTTGATGAAAATGAATACCAGAATGGCAGCCAGCAATACGAGGATTGAGCCCAACCAGAATGGGTAAGAAGGATTCATCTCATATAACGTTGCCCCGATCAAGAAGGCGATGATAGCGCCAATACCGCCCATGAAGTTGATGATGCCATTGGCTTGAGAGCGGTATTTGGAAGGCGTTATATCGGGCATCAGCGCTACCACGGGTGTGCGCCAGATCGCCATGGCGAGCAGCAGTAAACTGGCAGCAAAAAAGAAGACCGGTAAAGACATGGTTCTTGGGAGTATGAAAAAAGCTATAGCCGCGATAGGTGCGCCGATGATAATAAATGGCATACGGCGCCCAATGGGTGTGCGCAGGCGGTCCGACCATGCGCCTACCGCAGGTTGGATAAAAAGCGCGGCGATGTTATCGAGGGTCATAAAAATACCGATAAAACCTGTTGAAAGTGCGAATCTGGAATCCAGAAAGATGGGTACATAAGCATTGTAAACACTCCAAATAACACTTACTCCAAAGAATCCCAGACCTAGTAAAAATGTTTTTCCGATGTTGTATTTCATGTCAGTCCTTTCTGTTTTTGATGAGATTAATTATAGAATCAGATTCTGGAATCCCTGATTCTTTAACGACCTGTTCAAGAAATATTAAATCAGCAGGGGAGAGATCGAAATTGTCGAGCAGATCAGGGCGCCGCACGATCGTGCGTAACAACGCTTGTTGATGGCGCCAGCGCAGGATGGCAGCGTGATCCCCCGACTGTAAAATCTCGGGAACTTGCCAGCCGCGAAATGCTGGGGGACGAGTGTACTGGGGATATTCCAGCAGCCCCATTTCAAAGGAATCGTCTGCCGCTCCGGTTGGATCACCCAGAGCGCCCGGGATAAGGCGGGTAACTGCTTCGATCAGAATGAGTGCCGGCAACTCTCCACCGCTGAGAACATAATCACCGATTGAGATCTCATTGGTCACCAGATGCTCGCGAATGCGTTCATCAAAACCTTCATAACGCCCACAGATCAATGCCAGATGAGGAAGTTCACATAAAGACCGGGCTTTTTCCTGGTCGAATAGTTTCCCCTGGGGAGATAGCAGGATCACCGGGCAGTCGGGCTGTTTTCCCAGCACCGTTTCTACTGCACTGAATACCGGTTCGGGTTTCATCACCATTCCTCCACCTCCGCCGTAGGGAGTATCATCGGTAGTATGGTGTTTGTCGGTTGCCCAATCACGGATGTTGTGCAATTGCACCTCTAGCAGTTTATTTTCTTGCGCTCTTTTTAAGATGCTGCTTTCCAGGTAGGTGGGAAAAACTTCGGGAAAAAGGGTGAATACATCGAATAACATGGATTCATTCTAGCTTTAACCAAAATGAATTGCAAGAAAACTATTTCATGAAGGAATATGTGGTATTTCCTTTTCTTGACGCAAAATTTGACCTGATGATAAGATTGCCTTATGTATATAAAAGGAAGAAATTGGAATATGCGGCGGAAGAATCGCCGTTCTAACCCGTTTAGGATTTTGGTCCTGCTGGTGGTCATTGGGTTGTTGATCTATATCGATCGCAAGGTAGAGCCTTTTTCACCGTATACTTTTTTGCCTTCTCCGACACCCACACTTTCACCGGATATCTTCATAAACGAAGCGCAGGGTTATGTTGTTGAAGGGAAGTATACCCAGGCATTGCTGGCGTATGGTCAAGCCATCAAAGCGGATCCCCAAAACCCGTCTAACTATACTTCTTCTGCTATGATCAATCTATTCAGAGGGGATTATGAAGCAGCCTTAGAAGATGCCAGCAACGGACTCTTATTGAACCCGGAGAACAGCCAGGCATATGCCCTGATCGGCATTGCCCATGGGTTGTTGGGAGATTACCTTGATTCTGAAACAAATCTTGAAAAAGCTACGGAATATGATCCCAGCAATTACTTTGCATATGCGTATGATGCCATCGTTAAAGCGCAGAAGATCCTGTTAGGGCAGGATGCGCAGGGTGACCTGGATGCTGCCATTGAGTCATCCAGGAAAGCGGAAGCCATCGCTCCCACTGCACTTGAAACCCATTGGGCGAGAGGGGCGGTGCTGGAAATCACCGCCAACTATGAGGATGCAGTAACGGAATATGAGGCTGCGATTGGGGTGAATGCCAATGTGGCTGAGATTCACATTTCACTGGGGCGCACCTACGCAGGACTCTTGGAATATAACAAAGCGGTGGAAGAATATACCAAAGCGAATGCGTTGAATCCCTCAGATCCTAACCACGATATCCTCATCGGCAGGACCTACTATCGTATTGGTGAATTCAGCAAATCCATCCAGTTCTTTCAACAGGCAATTTCGGATGATCCATCCAATCCCTATTACTGGGGTTATATAGGACAAGCCTATTATAAGAATTTTGAGTTCAGTGATGCCATTCTTTCCCTCCAGTTAGCCATTCGCGGAGGGATGACCTCCAACAACGTTCTGGTGGAAGGAATACCGCTCTCATACGATGTGGTCGATTTCTATTATGTTTATGGACTTTCGTTGATGGAACTTGGTTACTGCGGTGATGCAGTTCCGGTTGCACAATCCATCATCAATAGTATGCAGGATGACGAAACGGCGATTTACAATGCCAACTATATATTGGATCGCTGCTATGAAAAAATGAACGACCTGCAACTTTTAAAGCTACCAACTGCTACCATGATTCCCACCTGGACTCCCCAGCCTACTGCCACCCCCACTTTGCTCCCTTATCAGGTGCCAACTGTAGCCGGAGAATAAAAATGTATTTACCGAAAAAGGATTCTTTGTTTCAGAAAAAGAAGCATCGAACAAATCCTTATATAATCGCGATCCTCATCGCTTTGATCATCTATCTCCTGATCGTGTTACGGGATCAGGAAGCGGGGCGTATCACGCCCTTGTTTATGGCAACCCCCACGTCCACCCGTACAGTTGATTCATTTGTTCAGGAGGCTGAAGTTGACTTTGTGGCAGGCGACCTGGCAAAAACGCTGCAGGCTTTTGAAAATGCTGCCGCGGTGGACCCCAATAATGTGGATCTGTGGGTGGAACTTGCCCGGGTGCAGGTCTATTCCACCACATTGCTGGTTTCCAGCCAGGAAAAATATGACCGGCTTAATGAAGCGCTGGAATCTGCCAACCGTGCAATTGCTATCGAACAGGAAAGCAGCACCGCTCATGCGGTGAAGGCATTTGCATTGGATTGGCTTGCCAGTTCTGCTTTAATAGGAGATCAATACGATCAGACCCTGACCCAGGCAGAGCAAGAAGCGGTCACCGCTCTAACCCTGGATGGCAATAATACCCTGGCGCTGGCATATTATGCTGAAATTTTGATCGACCAGATGAAATGGACCCAGGCAGGGCAATACATCGATCAAGCCCTGCAACAGGATGACACCTTGATGGATGTGCACCGCATCAGCGGATATTTGCAGGAATCGATTGGAAATTACAGCGCTGCCATAACCGAATATAAAAAAGCTTCAGAAATCAACCCCAATCTCACCTTCCTTTATCTGTCTATTGGGGTGAACTACCGCGAATTGGAACAATATGATTATGCCCTGGAGTATTTTGCAAAGGCAGCCAATATCAATGAACAATTGGGGGTTGCTGACCCGATCCCTTACCAATCCATAGCGAGAACCTATGTGCAGCAGGGGTATCCTTTGTCTGCCAGCTTGAACGCCCGTAAGGCTGTGCAACTGAGACCGGCGGATGCCTATGCTTATGCCTTTTTAGGGGATGTCTATCACAAAGCTCGTAACTATGAAAGCGAGATCCTGGCATTCCAATGCGGTTTGGAGGGTTGCACTGCAGAAGAAAGCTGCGAAGTGCGCCAGTGTGATTCAACCACCGATGATATGGTTGCCATTGAAGGGTTACCACTCACAGTGGATACCAAAGATTATTATGCCGAATATGGGGCGGTTTTAGCAGCCTTGCATCGTGAATCGAATGGCTATTGCGAAAAAGCCATGCAAATTCTTGGAATGGTGCGCAATGCTTTTTCGACCGATACCATCATTATGGGCGTGGTAACTGAGTCGGAGTCAATTTGCCATTCCTATGGTTACTAATTTATTAAAAAAATATTAGATTTAATGATTAATCTTGACTTGAGGGGGAAAGATGGATAAGATTATTTTTAGCACTCGATTGAAAAGAGTGCTAAAATATTGATTCTAAAAAAATAGTAGGAGGATCTTATATGGCACTCAATATCAAACCCCTCGGCAGCCGATTGGTTGTTGAACCGATCGAACGGGAAGATGTAACCGCTTCGGGTATTATTCTCCCTGAAACCGCCAAAGAAAAACCCCAAAAAGGGAAAATCTTATCTGTCGGTTCTGGCGATCGCAATGAAAAAGGTGATCGCATCCCCATGGATGTAAAAGAAGGCGATACCGTTCTCTTTGCGAAGTACTCTGGTACCGAGATCAAGATCGATGACAAAAAGTTGCTGATCTTGAAAGAGAGCGACATTTTGGCAGTTGTGACGGAATAATAAATACAGCCTTGAAAGAAGGAGATACATATGGCAGCAAAACAACTTGTATTTGGAGAAGAAGCGCGAAAGAAATTACGCGATGGTATTGATATTGTGGCTGAAGCAGTCGCCACGACCCTTGGTCCAAAGGGACGCAATGTCGCTCTGGATCGCAAATTTGGTTCACCCACGATTACTCATGATGGTGTGACCGTTGCAAAAGAAATCGAATTGGAAGATCCCTTTGAGAATATGGGTGCCCAATTACTGAAAGAAGCGGCTACCAAGACGAATGATATCGCCGGTGATGGTACCACCACTTCTACTGTTCTGGCTCATGCCATGGTTACCGAAGGTCTCAAAACCCTGGCAGCAGGCGCCAACCCCATGTTGTTGAAACGCGGGATTGAAGCTGCCTCTAAAAAAGTAGCCGATGCTATCAAAGCCCAGGCAATTGATATTTCTACCAAAGCAGAGATTGCCAATGTGGCTACCATTTCAGCACAAGATCGCCAGATCGGTGACCTGATCGCGGAAGTGATGGATAAAGTTGGCAAAGATGGCGTTATCACGGTTGAAGAATCCAAAGGTCTGGAATTCGAACAGGAATATGTTGAGGGTATGCAGTTTGACCGCGGTTATACCTCCCAGTATTTCGTAACCGATACGGAACATATGGAAGCCGTTATTGAAAATCCCTATATTCTCATTCATGATAAGAAGATCTCTGCGGCTCAAGACTTACTGCCTTTGCTTGAAAAGATGGTGCAGGTCGGCAAACGTGATCTGGTCATCATTGCTGAGGATATCGACGGAGAAGCATTGGCAACCTTGGTGCTCAATAAACTGCGTGGCACACTCAATGTGTTGGCTGTCAAAGCCCCCGGTTTTGGCGATCGCCGTAAAGCGATGCTGCAAGATATCGCAATTCTGACCGGTGCTACCGTCATTTCTGAAGAGACCGGTCGCAAGCTGGATACTACCACGGTGCAAGACCTTGGTACGGCTGAAAAAGTGCAATGCGATAAGGACAATACCACTATTATCGGCGGTAAGGGCGATTCGGATGCCATCAAAGGTCGTATCGATCAGATCCGTGTCGAGATCGACAAGACCACCAGCGATTACGATCGCGAAAAATTGCAGGAACGCCTTGCCAAACTCTCCGGTGGGGTTGCCATCATCCGTGTTGGCGCAGCCACTGAAACTGAATTGAAAGAAAAGAAACATCGTGTGGAAGATGCCCTTTCTGCTACCCGCGCGGCAGTGGAAGAAGGTATCGTCCCGGGTGGTGGTGTGGCTCTCTTGAATGCAGTCGCTTCCCTTGACGATCTCAAGATGGATAGCGACGATGCTCAGACCGGTGTGAATATCATTCGCAAAGCTCTGCTGGTTCCAATGAAACGCATTTCTGAGAATGCCGGTTTTGATGGTTCGGTGGTCATCGAGAATGTTCGCCAGGAACAGGCAAAAACCAAGAGCAAGCAGGTTGGTTTCGACATCATTTCCGAAGAATACATTGACATGGTCAAGTCCGGCGTGATCGATCCTGCCAAAGTCACCCGCGGTGCATTGGAAAACGCTACCTCCATCGCAGCGATGATCCTCACCACTGAGGCACTCATCACTGATCTTCCTGAAAAAGATAAACCGATGGCACAACCGCCAATGCCTGAATACTAGGTCATCTGAGCCGTAGGGATTACTCCCTACGGCTTTTTTTATTTGCGATTATAATCAGCCTATTGTGAAAAACCATAAACTAATCCTCATCTCCATCCTCCTTATTGCTGTTGTTTCAGCCTGTTCAGCGGGACATTCTGATCAGGCACAGACCGATATCCCACAAGCCACCGTGACCCCTACCGAAGAACCCATGGCTGTCAGGGTGAATGGCACCGGCATCACCATTGTGGAATTTCAAAATGAACAGTTGCGATTACAGGATGCCAATACCGTGCTAAACGAAGGATTGAGCGAGAGTGAACAGATGGACCTCGTTCTTTCTGAATTGGTCGGGCAGGTACTGCTGGCGCAGGGCGCCGCGCAGGAAGGCTATTCTGTGGATGGCGGTGACCTGCAGGCGCATATCGATGGACTTATTGCCGATGTGGGTGGTTCGGACCAATTCATGAACTGGCTGCAAACCAACCATTATGATGAAATGGGTTTCCGCGCAACGCTTTCCCGCCAACTGGCAGCTGCCTGGATGCGCGACAAGATTACTGCTGCTGTTCCCACTACTGCCACACAGGTTCATGCGCGCCAGATATTGGTCAGTGATCGGGCTACTGCTGATAGTATTTACCAGCAATTGCAGGCGGGTACGGATTTTGCTACACTGGCAGCTACCTATGACCCCACCACTTCCGGCGATCTGGGCTGGTTTCCGCGGGATTATCTCTACCAACAAGCGGTGGAGGATGCCGCTTTCAGTTTGAGTGCCGGGCAGTATAGCGCGGTGATCGAAACGGATTACGGTTATCACATCGTGCAGGTCATCGAACGCAGTGATACCCAACCGCTCAGCACGGACGCGTTGCATATGCTGCAGGAACGGGCACTGCAAGACTGGTTGGATGCGCGCTGGGCTGCATCCACGATTGATGTCCTGATCTAGTGCGTTTGTCGGGGATTGATCGCGAGGTAGTCCCCCACGTTCAGGGGCGCTTGCATCCCTCGATAGGGAAAATCCAGCACTTTTCCTTTAGCAAAAAATGAAAAATCGAATTCGATTTCCTCTCCTGCAGCCTTCCCCGGAATGGGCATCAGGCGCGCGGTAAGGGGTTTATCAAGGCGCACAGACAGAGCAGCAATATCCAATAATAATGCAGCGATCTTCTCAGAGGAAATGTCACCGGGTAGCGGTACGGTGTCAAGTCCGGTACCGCATACGCTGGAATACTGCAGCACATCATACACGGAGAGAATGCCATCCCCGCTACGTTGTGCCAGGACGGCATCTTCCAGGATCGGCATCATCAAGCCATTGAAACCAGATTTTCTCCAGGTTCCCTGATCCAGTGTGCCTGCCAGAATACTGGCGGCCGCCAGACTGCCGGCTGACCCAATGGCGGTCACCCCCATGCTCTCCAGCGCTTTTCCGAAAGAACACCATTCCTCCGGGAAAGGCGCCAGTGAAAAGTCGAAACCCTTGAATTGCAGGTCATATTCATTGTCCAATTGAGCAAAAATGTTCTCGATCTCTGCAGCTTTTTTTTCGAATTCTGCAAGCAGGTTCTGACATCCATGCCGGATATCCGTAGCTGCTTGAAAGGCTGCCATCGCTGAATCGGCACATTCCATGGCAATGGCGAATGCTGTTTCGCCGGGCGCTCCATAAGCTGCCGGAAAGAAGGGGGTAAAGGGAGCTACGTTCGCCAGGGCGGCAAAGCGCAGATTTCCGAAACCGTTTTCTGACAGAGCTGCCACATGCTTTATAACCCGGGCACTGCTGTAAATATCCTGCAGGGAAATTCGATGGTCTGCTGTGATGGGCATGGTGATAAAGATGCTTTCCGCAATAGAAAGGAAGCGAGGAATGAGGGCCTCCACTTCCTGGTTGGTATGGCAAGAACATGGTCCCAGTGCAAGGTAATCAAAACCATTTTTCTCTGCCCGAACAGCCAGTTCTTCGATTTTGGTGTGGCTGGTTTGCTTATCAGCCAGTGGAAGCCAGGTTGGGAAGGGTGAGGTAGCCAACCGGATGCTTTGCACCTCAAAACCGGCTTTCTCAAGAGCTATCTGTGCCGATCTGCTGTGCGCATAGGTTATTGCAAGCTGATTATCCAGTTCTCCCAAAGCGGGATCGATGAAATAAGTGATGGAGCGAATTCTCATGATTTTCTTTGCCTGACCGTTTCATATAATAAAATGTTGGCTGACATGGCAGCGTTCAGGCTTTCCATGTTGCCGGGCATAGGGATGTGCAGATTTTGGTGCGGGAGCTGTCTGATAGCGTTGCTGACGCCGTGAGCTTCATTGCCGATGATCAGACACAGCGGTTTTTGCAGATCGGCTTCCCAACAGGGTGATCCATTTTTGACGTCCGCCAGAAAAAGCTGCATGGAATGGCTGATGGAAGATAGATACTCCATATCTACTTCCTGCAATGGAATGCGGAAATGCGCACCCATAGCGGAGCGCACTACTTTAGGGGAATAGGGATCAACGGAACCGCTGGTGTAAAGCATACCCTGTACCTCAAAAGCAAGCGCAGCGCGCAAGATGGTGCCAAAGTTGCCGGGATCTTTTATCCTATCCAGCAATAATAAAAAGTCGGGGTTGGGTGGCAGCGGATTTTCAATGAATGGAAATACCAATAGCAGTCCCTGTGATGTTTCTGTCGCAGAAACCTTATCCAATAAAGCAGCATCAACTTCCAGCACGTCACAGGAGCACCGATCTATCAAATGCATCCCGCGCGCTGATATGGAAGAACTGAAAAGCGCCAATAGAGGAGCTTGAGGGTAGTGGAGTGCCTCTTCTGCCAGGCGGATGCCTTCGCACACGAAGGCGCGATCGAGGTAGCGCTGGTTTTTCTTTGCCAGTAAAGTGCGTACCCATTTCAATTTGGGATTCTGCAGGGATGTGATCATTTCGCTTGCGAGCCGTTTCTCTTGAATTCATCCAGAAATATTTGCAATGTGGCGGCATCGTACAGCACGATCCGCAACAATCGCAGGCAGGTTTCCGGATTGATTTCGAAAAAGCGCATCGTTTCATCGTAAAAAATGGCGGCTGCCCGTTCAATCGGGAATCCATAAATGCCGGTGGAAATGGCAGGAATGCTCATGGAACGGATCTTCAATTCTTCTGCCACTAAAAAACAACCACGCAGCGTTTCGCGCATTTTTAGATCTTCCCCACCTTCTCCCCAAACCGGTCCCACCGCGTGGATGACATAGGTGCTGGCAAGATTCCCGGCTCTGGTATGCGCTGGGTGCGAATGGCTGATGGTGCCGTGTTGCCTGACCCATGCATTACTTTCCTCCTGGATAGTTCTACCACCCGCCCGCGCAATAGCAGCGGCTACACCACCGCCGTGCTGTAAATGGCTGTTGGCAGCATTCACAATGGCATCCACTTTTTCATGAGTGATATCTCCCTGTACGATCTGCAGGTGATGGGTTTGGTGAAATATCAGATCAAGCATATGCTGGGAACTTGAGACCATGTCTTTATTTTAAAGTATTTAAATAAAAACGGGATGGGTTTTGCCATCCCGTAAATGCTTATTTAAAGGAAGATTCTTTTTACAGGGCTGCTTTTGCTTTGTCAACAACAGCCGCGAATGCCTGCGGATCACGCACCGCGATATCTGCCAGCATCTTGCGATTCAGGGTGATATCGGCGTTTTTCATGCCGTAGATCAAGCGGCTGTAGCTGATGCCGTTTAAACGGGCTGCCGCATTAATGCGGGTGATCCATAGTTTTCGCAAATCGCGCTTGCGCACGCGGCGATCACGAAATGAATACCACAAACTTTTCAGCATGGCTTCGTTGGCGCGCCGGTAGAGGCGTGAACGGGTGCAAAACTGACCTTTAGTGAGTTTTAGAACTTTCTTGTGTCGCAGATAGCGACCTGGTCCACCTTTTACACGAGTCATTTATTCTCCTTTGCAAACCCCAGGGCGTCGGTTATAAACCAGTTGCAAACACCCAGCAGCCGCAAATAATCTTGATTATCTGTTTTTATCGATGTAGGGCGCGAGTCTCTTCACGCGTTTTTGAATACCACTACCTTCCACCGGGATCATCTCGGTGAATTGCGCTTTGGTGCGCACAGAGGTATTGCGACGAAGATGGCTTTTTCCGCCTTTGGTGCGCATAAGCTTGCCAGAACCGGTTGCCCGGAATCTTTTGGCTGTGGCTTTATGCGTCTTCATCTTATATTTTGTGTTTTTAGCTTTTCGCGGCACAGCAATACTCCTTCTTTAAATTAAATAGAAAGTCCTTTAAATAAGGGCAAGCGCCAATTATACTGGAAAACATAGGTTTTGCCAATAAGATTGGAGTGAACAAATCCAGACAGGCGATGTGATTAAATTATTTCGCTTGTTTTTGTGGTGCGAGCAACATATTCATGGAGCGACCTTCCATGGCAGGGGCTTTTTCCACGACGGCAATATCTTGCAGATCTTTTGCAATTTCCTTCAAGTCTTCCAATGCGATTTCAGGATAAGTGACCTCTCGACCGCGAAAACGGATGGTAACCAGTACTTTCATACCATGTTCCAGCCATCCACGCGCGTCTTCAACCTTAAAACCACGGTGATGCTCATTGGTTTTAGGGCGCAAGCGAATTTCTTTGATCTCAATTTTAGTTTGGGCTTTGCGAGCCTGGCGGTCTTTTTTATTCTGTTCGTACAAATATTTCCCCAGGTCAAGTACCTTGCACACGGGCGGATCTGCATTGGGGGCGACTTCTACCAGATCGAGATCTGCTTCGCGGGCGATCTGAAGTGCTTTCTCCTTGGGTACCACCCCAATATTCTCCCCATTTTGATCGATCAGGAGAACTGTTGCTGATCTTATCTCCTCATTGGCTCTAACGTTTGTAGTAGCGATATGAAATACTCCTTTCTTGCTTTCAATGGTTTGATATTACCATATATTGAAAATACAAGTCAACAATAAAACGGCGCTTTGGGCGGAATTTCTATTGCAATCCCCCCTCTTTTTGACCATTAACGGTTGTGGCAGATTTTGGAGCAGAGGGGATTTCCCCTCTGCTTCAGGTTTTGTAATTTATTAGATCTTTTCTGCGATCTCAGTTTTCGCCCTGACCAGGAAAGCTTCCAGATCCAGCGCACCGGGATTTTCTCCACTGCGCAGGCGCAACGATACCTGTTTGTTTTCCATTTCCTGATCCCCGACGATAAGCATATAGGGGATCTTCTGGTTTTGTGCATCTCTGATCTTGGCATTCATGCGTTCGCTACGGTCATCTACCTTTACACGTAACCCATCCGCACGCAATTTTTTATAGATCTCCTGCGCGTAAGGCAGGTGGCGGTCAGCGATGGGGATGATCATCGCCTGCACTGGCATCAACCATACCGGGAAAGCTCCGGCGTAATGTTCGATCAGCACGCCAAAGAAACGCTCCAAACTGCCCAGCAGAGCGCGATGGATCATATAGGGGCGGTGCTGTTCGCCATCTTCCCCTACATAAGTGAGATCGAATTTTTCCGGTTCGTTGAAATCGAATTGGATGGTCGACAATTGCCATTCACGTTGCAGGGCGTCCTTGATCTTGAGATCGATCTTGGGACCGTAAAATGCGCCACCACCTGCATCAACATCGTATGCGATGCCGGCCCGTTTCAGCGATGCCTCCAACGCTGCTTCGGCTTCTTTCCAGCGTGCGGGATCTCCCACCGCTTTCTCCGGTCGGGTGCTCAGATAGGCGGTGAATTCGGTGAAGCCAAAGGCGCGCAGCATATCCAGACAAAAATTCAGCACGAAATCGATCTCCTGCGGCATCTGTTCCGGTGAGCAGAAGTGATGCGCATCATCCTGCGTAAAGCCACGCACGCGCAGCAGCCCGTGCAGCACGCCGCTGCGTTCGTAACGGTAGACCGTGCCTGTTTCGGCATAGCGCACCGGCAATTCACGGTATGAGCGGATCCTGCTCTTGTAAATGTGCAGGTGGAAGGGGCAGTTCATGGGTTTGATGTAGTATTCCTGCCCTTCGATATCGATGGGGGAATACATGTTCTCTTTATAGAATCCCAGATGCTCGGATGTTTCCCATAATTGCGCCTTGCCGATATGAGGGGTGTAGACGAAGTCGTAATCGGCTTTCTCATGTTCATCGCGCCAGTAATCTTCGATGATCTTGCGGATCTTGGCACCGTTGGGATGCCACAGGATCAGTCCCGCGCCCACTTCTTCCACCGAACTATACAGATCCAATTCCTTACCGATCTTGCGATGGTCGCGCCGTTTGGCTTCTTCCAACAGATCCAGATAGGCTTTCAGATCATCGGCGTTTTCCCAGGCGGTTCCGTAGATGCGTTGCAGCATGAGGCGCTTTTCATCACCGCGCCAGTATGCGCCAGCCACGTTGAGCAGCTTCACTGCCGATGGATTGATCTCCATGGTATCTGCCACGTGCGGACCGCGACACAGGTCGGTGAAATTGCCGCTGCTGTAGATGGAAAGCTCCGGCTTCTCATCGACGGGATTGCCATGTTCGTCAAATTGCCCTTTTTCGAGATCATCGATCAGTTCCAGTTTGTAAGGTTGGTCCTGAAAGATCTGTCTGCCTTCATCAGCCGTGATGACCTTTTTCTCAAATTTGATATGTTCTTTGATCATCTTGCGCATACGCGCTTCGATCTCTTTCAGGTCCTCCGGGGTGAGGGGGCGTGGCAGATCGAAATCATAGTAAAAGCCTGTATCGATGGCAGGACCGATGGCGATCTTGGCGTTGGGGAAACGCTCCAGCACCGCGGCTGCCATGATATGCGCGGTCGAGTGACGCACCTTGTAGAGATGCGAATCTTCATATCGTTCTTTCTTCTCGTTTTCCATGTTTACCTCCAATAGTTCTTTAAATAAAAACCCGCTCCATTGCTGGGGCGGGAGTTTTCTCACGCGGTTCCACCCAGTTTGGCAGTCTGTGACTGTCATCTCTGGCGGCTGATAACGGTGCCTGCCGTTTCCCTTACTTGGATCGCTCTGTTCCGGGTCATGCTCTCAGGTGGTTTTCGCTGAACTTTCACGCAGAAGACTCTCAGTCTGTGATCTTCTGTTCCTGTCGGTTAGGTGTCAATTACTCGTCCTGATCATTGCTATAGCTTATTTATACCTTTTTTCTTGCTTTCACGCAAGGATATGATATTCGAATAAGAATAATTTCAGTTCACCTTTCATAAAAAAAGTTTTAATAGGTGATTCTGGCTGTAAGTTAATTATCCGGCTAACGGTTTGAGCAAAACGCCGATGTAATAAGCTACAGCCGCAGCCAGCCCTCCCACAATCAGCATTTCTACCCCACTGACCAGGGGGTTCCGCCGGGTAATAAAATATTTTGCAGCTCCCAATCCAAACAACGAGAGCCCCGAAAGATGATTTATATCATCCTTTTTTGTCCGCTTCCTATATCTTATCTTTTGCAGACAAAAGAACAATTTATTTCAGCAGCCTGGGTGGTCAGGAACGGATATTAACAAATCGATATGTATTTAAATGATAGGGGTTGTTTTTAAAAAGAAAACATGGGCGGTATAGGACTCGAACCTACGACCTTTGCGATGTCAACGCAACGCTCTAACCAACTGAGCTAACCGCCCAAGTGCAAGCAATTATACAAGAGGCTCGCCAAAAGTGCAATAAAGAAGTGTCGTTAATTTACCTGATCCAGCATCTTGCATGAAGAAGGACTGGAATTGATGATCGAACATTCTGCCAGCGTGCCATTAAAATCTACCATCACGGTCACCTGGGTGAAATAGGAATCAAAAGAGGTCATTATCAAACGGCGCGGACCGTTGAAATCCACCTCCAGTTTGGTATAGCGCTTTAGAGCGCGCGTTTCAATATCATTCAGGGTGGCAGTATCCACACTGGCGACATAATCCAATTTATCATTTAATGCTACGATGGGTGCGCGCAGGTCGGCGTTGAAATTGCTGTCGACAATATATCCTGCGCCGCCGAAGAAAGCCATCAGGAAGATCAACGAAAAAGCAGCCCCAACGATCCCCTGCGAGGCGCGGATGGATTCATTGGTGTTTTCAAACATCAATCCGGCGATAAAAAGAAAGAAGATGGTCATCACCATTGTCACAAAACGCCGGGCACTGATCGCTTCAGGGGCATTGAAATTGATCCGCGCACCTATTTCGGGATTCAGCCAGCCGATGATCTTGGGTGTAGCCGTAAAAGGAATGTAGCTGCTCATAAAGCCGAATAGGATAGCAATGGAGATCCACAGCAGCATGCGTAAAAATAGATTGCTGATCTTCATGGTCAGCCAACCGGCGGTTGCCCCAATGAGCGTGCATGGAATTATTCCGATAAGAAATTTCAACCAGGGATAAGCAGCATTGGCTTTGGTAAGCAATACCGCATCATATCCCCAGGCGACGATCGAAAAGATCAGTCCACCCAAAGCCCCGACCAAGATTTCTTGTTTGTTCTTTTTCATTTTATCGTTCTCCATCGTCTATCTTAATACTTATTTCCATTCATCTGGGGATTCATGATGAGATTTAACTCGTCTCCCAGGAGGTTCCAACTGATGCCAAATAACACCAGCATGAGCGTGATGGGTAGATATACCCACCAGTGATTGAAAAGTGATCCACCCGGACCGATGATCCACTTGCTGCCGAGGGAAAGGATAGTCGCCCAGGCTGAATCGCCTCCCAACCCGATATAAGTAAAAGTCGCCTGGATGACCACCATGCGTCCAATATCGCGGGTTGCCAGGACAACGACCGGAGAGATAACGTTAGGAAGGATATGCTTCCAGATGATGCGTCCATTGCGCACTCCCACCACATGGGCGGCATCGATGTACTGCGTCTGCTTGATCTCAAGCACCTGGGTGTGGATGATGCGGGCATACGGCATCCACGAAAAAAGCACCAGAGCCAGAAAGATCGGATTGGCATCGAGGATGATCTGTTGAATGAAGTTTGGTTCCACGACTTCGCTGGTTCGATAGAGAAAAACGGTATCCGGCGATAGCAGTGATTGAAGCTGTGTGAATAAGGCAACCGCACAGATGATGGGAAAGCTCAGAAAAGCATCGGTGATGCGCATGATGATATTGTCAAAATTCCCGCCTATATAAGCACTCACCGTTCCGATGAGCGTGCCGATGAAGGCGGTCAATAGAGCGGTTGAGAGCCCAAGCAGCAGCGATTGGCGTGTTCCCCAGATAGTGGAATAGTAGATATCGTATGATCTATCCACGGTTCCAAGCCGCGCATTTGCATTGGGTGCTTGCGGCTTGCGTGAAATTTCAGTGCTGATCTGTCTGTAATTGGATGGGTTTTCCGGATCATCCTGCGGGGCGAGCAGCGGGGCAGCCAGAGCAATGATTATGAAGAAACTGCACAGCAGAATTGACATCACTCTCTGCCAGCGGATTTTGACCTTCTTTCTTGGAGTGGAGAAGGGGGCAGTTAGTTCAAGCATTTTCAAGTGTCCCCTTTCTGGTACGTGGTAGAAGTACGGCTTGCAGAATATCCAGAATAAGCATCAACAAAAGTACCAGAATCACACAGTACACGCCAAAACCCAGTATGGCTGCCGCATCCGGTACAGAGGGTCCGAACATGCTGATCATTTCGGAAATACCATTGATATTGAAAATGCGCTCAACCACAAATACATTTGTGATCAGCATGGCAGTGGTTAAAGCACTGCTGTTGAGGGCGGGTCCGAGTGCATTCTGAAAAGCGTGATTCCAGACGATCCGTTTCTCGGAAAGACCGCGTGCACGGGCAGCATTGATATAGTCTTTGTTCATTTCTTCAATAGTTGCATTGCGCGTGATCCTGCCCAGGGTTGCCCATTGCGCAATACATAGGGTGAAAACCGGCATTGCCAGATGGCGGAAAGCATCCAGAGAAATGTCAGCTCGGTTGTTGAGAAAACCATCAATGGTCATAAAGCCTGTATAGGCGGTGAAACTGGCGGATTTTACGAAGAGATTGTTTTGAATGCTCAATCTTTCAGGACCAAACCAGCCCAGGTTGATATAAAAGAAAGCCAGCAGAATGATCGATAAAATAAAATCAGGGATGGCTGATCCGGCAAATGCAAAGAAACGAAACAGGTGATCAGCTCCTTTTTCTTTTTTTTCGGCTGCATGAACCCCTGCGATCAATCCCAGCGGGATATACAGCAGCATGCAGTAAAAGAGCAGCTCCAGCGTTGCCGGAGTGCGGTTCAATATTTCGGGAAGCACCTCGTTGTTGAGTACCGGGCTGTATCCCCAATCTCCCTGCAGGATACCGGTAAGCCAGTAAAAATACTGGGTGAGGTAGGATTCATCCAGATGATAGCGTTCGATGATCTGCTGTCTGGTGCGTTCTAAAATTTCAGGATTGCTCAAAACTTTTGGTGAATCAGGCATATAAAGATCGATGCGTGTGTTGATGGGTGTCAGCATGATGATCCCGTACAGCACCATGGTAATAATAATAAAAGTAACCGGGATAGCCAGAATGCGCCGAATTAGAAATTTTCCCAAAATGATCCTCCGCGATTTTCGGGATAGGATTGAATCTGTTCTACAATAAAGGATTCTTCCCGTCGTGTAAATTAGACAAATATATCATTAAAGGTTCATCGACATAACTTCGATATCCTTACGCAGCTCCCAGCCGATATGATCCCAGAATGAAATTCCGGTTTTATTATCCGCAATGACGAAGAGATGGCATTTCTGAATACCCGTTTCCTTTAATGCTTTCAGGCTGTATTCGACAAGTCTCTTCCCGATGCCGGTTTTACGGTAGGCTTCATCTACTGCCAGATGGTAGAGGTAGCCGCGCCTGCCATCTTCACCGCACAGGATGGTTCCGATCAGTGCTTCTCCATTAAAAGCAGCAAAGCACAGGGTGCTGTTCTTTTTTAAGAATTTTTCTATTTCCTGTTTTTCATCTGCTGCGCTCAATCCCATTCCTGCAGTGCGTTGCCATAGTGCCAGCGCCGCTTCATAATCATCGATCTGCATGTTTCGAATAACGGTTTCCATAGATTTCCTTTTGTATTAATAAATGGCTGGACAGAATTTGGGATGTTTGCTGTATCTCATGTTATAATTCCGCCGCACAATTTCATACGGTTTTCTTTTTAGGAGAGGTAGCGTAGTCTGGCCTAACGCGCGCGCCTGGAGAGCGCGTGTACCGCAAGGTACCGTGGGTTCGAATCCCACCCTCTCCGCTCTTTTTTAAATTATGCATACTGTACCATTGTAAATATATAATTGGGATAATGGAAGACTGCATATTCTGTAAAATAGTAGCGGGGAAGATTAAATCTTGGGTGGCATTTGAAAATGACCACGTTCTAGCATTTTTCGATGTTAATCCTGTTTGCAAATACCATACCGTTATCATCCCCAAAACACATCATATAAACATTTTCGATATTCCTGATCAGGATCTGGAAGCCATGACAAAAGCTACCAAGCATCTTGCCGTTCTTTATAAGGAAAAACTGGGAATTGCGAATATTCAATTGGTCAGTAGCTCAGGAGTTGAAGCACAACAGGATGTATTTCATTTCCATTTTCATCTTATCCCCAGGCATGAGGGAGATGGACAGAATTTAGTATGGGAAACACATCCGGAGTGGGTGAAAGAGTTTGACCGTTTTCTGATGAATGTTAAACAGACCCATTGATTTTGTGCACTTTTTGAACAAACGCGGGTATTTCATATAATACAATAAAACAAAAGTAGAATTTTTCGAGGAGTTGTGAGATGGACGGTGTTGAGATTGTTGCCCTGAATCCCGACAATATCGGTAGCTATGGCGTGTGCGGGTATAAAGATATAAAGAAACATGCCGAATTACAGCGCAAGATCCAGTGGATGCAGACCTTTCAACCCAAAGGGCTTACCATCAAGGTGGTCGATGTTGTGGATGGGGGCACTCAGGGGATGATCGAGTATATTCCCGGTGAATATGCCCACCGTCCGGTAAGTGCGGAAGGTTACATGTTCATCCACTGTCTTTTTGTTGGTTTCAAAAAGGAATACAAGGGCAAAGGGCTGGCAACCATGTTGTTGAATGAATGTGTTCGGGATGCACGGGAGCAGGGTTTGTCCGGTGTAGCGGTGGTGACCCGCAAGGGCTCATTCATGGCGGATAATCCTCTCTTTCTCAAGAACGGATTTCATGTTGTGGATCGAGCCGCCCCTGATTTTGAACTTTCCGTATTGAAATTCGAAACGGATAAACCCAATCCTGCTTTCAACCCCGCTTTGGAGAACAGACCGGCGGCTTACTCGGATGGGCTGACCATCTTCCGTTCAGCCCAGTGTCCATATTCTGTAAAGAATGTTGATGCGATTTTAGCATCGGCTGAAAAAATGCATATTCCCGCCCGCCTGATCGAGATCGAAGATGCGCAAACTGCGCAGCAGGTTCCCTCACCATTTGGAACTTTTTGTATTGTGTACCGAGGGAAGATCATCGCATATCACCCCATCAGCCATACGCGTTTCATGAATATCATGCAAAAGATGTAACGTTTATATATTCAAGAAGACGGAGTGTTAATAAAAGAAAAAAGGCAGCCCGTTCGGGCTGCCTTCATTGTATTCGTTTACTTACAGTTTGCGTCAGTGTGTCTTAATGGGAAGTTTTGGTTATTGGGTTGGTTGATCATGACATCAATATCAATATCATAACCTGTGCTGCCGGCTGGAAAAACCATGGAATAATAAATGGTCTTGCTTCCCGCGGAGGAGAAGGTGGCATCTCCGGCTGCTGCAGCGCCGTAGTTGGAGGTAATATAATAAGTCACCGTGCCGGCGCCATCCGTCTTGATGGTAATGGGAATGCTTGTGGCTTTGGATCCGTTACAGGTGACATTGATCGAACCTCCGGGGTAGGTCACACTGGTCACGGCAAAGGGAGCGGCGGTCGGGGTGCCGACATAGATGTTGACCGAAAATCTCCCCACCAGCACACCAGCATCGGTCAGCAGGGTCCAATACCCGGTATACCAACCATCGGTGTTGGGCGCTGTCATTTTGATGCTGACGGTGGTGCTCATGCCGGGACTGACACTTTGCGTCAGGTTAAAGCTGTCACTGGTTGCTCCCAGTTGGTCA